>JAISRS010000094.1 GCA_031273485.1 Prevotellaceae bacterium | reverse complement strand
AAAAGGCAACTCCTTGTAGACGAAGATGAACAATTGGCTTATGTACTTAATGAAGTTAAAATTAAATTCGTTAATTTTGGTTATAAAGTGGAACATCCTATAAAGTTTAATACAATTATTACCGCACCCTCACTCCTGACCCTCGCAGCTATCAAAGCACATGAAATGGGAAATGATAAAAAATGGGAAAATTTCGTGGATATGTATTTTGTTGTGAAAGGTTTCTTCTCGGTTGGAGATGTGGTTAAAGAAGCTCAAAGAATATTTGGAAGTGATTTCTCGGAAGATAAGTTTAGAAATCAATTGCAGAATTTTGAAAATGTTAAACAGGAAAAGGAAATTGAATTTGCAGAAGGAAATGAAGTTGGGGAAGAGGAAATTAAAGAATTTTTGGGGGAGAAGGTGAAGGAAGTTTCTGAGTGATTGGTTGGGGTGGTCGACATGTTATTTGGTGTATTTGAGTTTTGATTGAAACAGTTCAGATTACTAACCTCATCTGATGCTACTAATTGATTTCAGTTTGAGGTTAGCAATTTTGTGTGATAAATGGAATTTGATGTTGTGGAGAGGTGATGTTAACTCTTCCCTCATAGGTAATTTCATATTGATAGGGTTTGGTTTTATTTGAGTAAGTTTTTGATGTAAGCTATGTATAATGTTAGTCTTGTTCTTTACGGCTATTTTGTGGCAGTTTTTGCTTGTCTGTTTTTTTATCTACTCGGTCATGCTACTTTGAAGTATGGATTGAGAATCTCCTTGCCGATTTCGGCACGACGGACTTTTGCTGCGCTCTTGGCTGGGATGGTCGTTTGTGTGGTTGCTTATTCTGTCTTTAAAACGGTAGGGTGTACAGCTAATCTGCTGTTTGTTCCGTTAATCGGATGCTACTTCTGGTTTAAAGGTGGGATAATAAAAGATTCCCCTTGTTACCCCCCCGTTAATAAACAATTACATTCTTTATGTGTTTCAAGGGTTTCCGTCTGCGGATTTAGCTTTTTGGTGTCGGCTCTCCTATATGCGATGTTTTGTTATGCAAACCTTGATGGTGATTCGCATTTTCGACCCGTTGAGGGTGATGATTATTCGTACGGAATGTTGGCACAATATCTGAATCGAGGATTTGAAAATATTGAGTATACAAAAAATTTTTGGATTGATTGCAGGCATCACCCCTATCACTATTTTGAGGTTTGGCTCGCGGCTATGCTATATAAAATTTTTCACTTGAACTCCTTATGGACGTTTACCTTTATTGTTCCAACTATTTTGCATACTGTTATATTTTGGGGACTGATGAGCATCGTTGAACGCTATAGAAAATTAGATATAAAAACTGCCGGATTATGTTTTATTTTGTTGTTTACAACCGAAATCTCTATCGTTCTTTCACATCTGGGACAGAAACTCTTCCCCTATCCAATGCAGTATTGCAGCGGACTTATCCTTACTAAAATCGCTCCTGTCTGTCTCTTTTTCTTAGCTGTTATCCTTTTACTTGTTTATAAAAAAAACAAAGAAGCGTTATTGGTCGCATTGGCAATGCCAGTCGTTTCGTTTGCTACTACACCTCTCATCTTTGCTCTCACAGGATATCTGATTTTAAGAGATTTATTACGTAATAGACAAGTTAAATATGAATATCTGATCCCCTATGGGGCAACGCTTTGCTTGTTCGCTTGTTATGTGTTTTCCGGTGAAAAACATGTTGGGCAAACTACCTTTCCCTCTCTTAATGACTTGAAACTGAGATTGTTTATTACTAATCCAATTAGCTTCAGTTTACGATATATCTTTCCTATTGCGCTCATCCTACTGATCGATTTTAAACGATTTTATCGGTTTTGTAAACGCTATTGTATCGAAATTTTGTTGTTTTTTGGAGTCTCAACCTCCTTTAGCGTTCTGCTAAGACCGTTTGCCCCTGATGCCGTACAATTTACAACTGTACTC
Source organism: Prevotellaceae bacterium (assembly GCA_031273485.1). Lineage (GTDB taxonomy): Bacteria > Bacteroidota > Bacteroidia > Bacteroidales > UBA932 > JAIRLF01. The sequence continues at coordinate 2,577 of JAISRS010000094.1, read as the reverse complement.
TATTATGGCTTTTTCAACATTGCGTTTCCGGCTGGCATTCTTCTTTTTTGGAAAAATGACTACTCGAAACTCAAAACCGTATTCATAGCATTGCTCTTTTTCGTTGGATATTCGTTGAATGTGGCTACAATAACATCCTTTTTCCACAATAATCGACGGCTAGCTTCCTCGTCAAGACTGGCTTACGAAGACCTTGTTGCAAAACAATACACCAATACCAATGTTCGGATAGGTGTTATTCGTCATAGTGATGAAGTCTCAGACTGGAGTAATTACAATGCTGCTGATGGAAACTTGATCGCAACTTTTTTGGATTCATACTATAATGATGTTGTTTGTTATAGTCTTGTTAAAGGTACTAAAGGACTTTCGGAGGAAACTACGTTTTCTTTGTACTTGAATAAAGCAAAAATAGATAATCCTAATTTGGCGTATGATGTATTTCAATTGGATTTCATTAAAATGACTGAAATTGGTTACATCATCGTCTATCAGGGAGGACTGGTATCGGATAAACTTGCAGAAAAACTTCAATTAGTTGCTAATGACCCGGACTCAGGCGAATGTTTTTATAAAATAGTAAATCTGTGATGAAAGCAGTTATTTTAGCGGGTGGGTTCGGATCTCGATTGAGTGAGGAAACTAATTCAGTACCCAAACCAATGGTCGAAATCGGAGGAAAACCTATCCTCTGGCATATTATGAAAATTTATAGCTATTATGGTGTGAATGAGTTTATTATCTGTTGCGGTTATAAACAATATATGATTAAAGAATATTTTGCTAATTATTTCAGACATAACAGCGATATGACCGTCGATCTGGCTAGCAACAGCGTCATCGTTCATGATAATCATTCCGAAAATTGGAAAGTAACTATGGTCGATACAGGATTGTATACAATGACCGGAGGAAGAATACGAAAAATTCGTAAATATGTCGGAAATGAACGATTCCTGTTAACCTATGGAGACGGTGTCGCTGATTTAAATATCACCGATACCATTACAGCTCATGAAAATTCAAATGCCATACTCTCATTGACCGCCTATAAACCAATTGGTAAGTTCGGTATGCTGGAAATTGATACAGATAATATGGTGAAATCTTTTCTCGAAAAACCAGATGGCGATGGTAACTGGATTAATGCCGGTTTTTTTGTCTGCGAACCTGAAGTCTTTGATTATCTGCCTGAAAATGACGACACTTGTGTGTTTGAAAAAAAACCTTTAGAAGAAATTGCTGCCGCAGGAAAAATGCACGCCTATAAACATTCAGGATTTTGGAAACCTATGGATATTTTAAGAGATAATCTGGAATTGAATGATTTATGGTCACAAGGTATCGCACCATGGAAAGTCTGGTGATCAATGAAATAAACAGGTATGTTTGATAATCTGTACGAAAATAAAAAAGTGTTTGTGACAGGGCATACAGGATTCAAAGGTGCCTGGCTCTGCCTTATGCTACATTATCTCGGAGCAAAAGTGTATGGTTATGCGCTCGATCCGCCGACGAAACCCTCGTTATATGAAATCGCAAACGTTGAAGAGGTTGTAACTTCACGGATCGATGATGTGAGAGATTACAATAAGTTGAAAAATTCCCTGAAAGAGGTTAAACCGGATGTCGTTATCCATTTGGCTGCACGACCTCTGGTTAGATATTCTTATGAAAATCCAAGAGAAACCTATGAGGTTAATGTTATGGGAATAGTTAATCTCCTCGATGCCGTTAGATTTACAGATTCCGTTAGAGCCGTACTGAATGTGACTACTGATAAATGTTATAAAAATAATGAATGGCTCTGGGGATATCGGGAAAATGAAATAATCGGTGGCTATGACCCCTATTCTAACAGCAAAGGTTGTTCTGAATTGGTTACCGATGCCTTCCGGAACTCCTTCTTTAATCCTGCTAATTATGCTAAATCACATCGGACAGCTATAGCCTCCGCTCGCGCAGGTAATGTGATCGGTGGTGGAGATTGGGCTCAGGACAGACTTATTCCTGATTTTATCCGGGCTATTGAACGTGGAGAAAAAGTTAAAATACGCAACCCTCATGCCGTAAGACCTTGGCAACATGTGATGGAACCTTTGACCGGTTATCTCGCACTGGGCGCAAAACTAATGACCGAAGGATCTACCTATTCCGAAGCATGGAATTTCGGACCAGATGATAAAGATGCTAAAAACGTTGAGTGGATTGTTAATAAACTCTGCACACTGTGGGGAATTGGAGCCTCTTTTGAAGTAGATGACAGCCCACAACCCCATGAGGCAACTTATCTTAAACTGGATTGCTCTAAAGCTAAAACACGATTGGGTTGGTATCCCAAATGGAATGTTGAAACCGCGTTACAGCGTATCGTGGATTGGGAAAAAGCTCGCAGTCAAGGTGAAAATATGAGAACAGTCTGCGAACAACAAATACATCAGTATTTTATGGATTAATGTTAATTATGGAAAATATCGAAAGCCTTCGGCAAGAAATCGTCGAGAAAACAATTCAATATTATCAAGCAAAATTTGCTGAAAATAAGTTTATCCCAGGTAAAACTCCCGTAAAATACGC
>JAISRS010000061.1 GCA_031273485.1 Prevotellaceae bacterium | reverse complement strand
TGAGGTTTTAGCAATGTTGCGATAATCATTCCGGATAGAAAAATAAACGGGTGAACCCAACAGAAGTCCTCTTTGATCCATTCAAAAACAGCATCCGGTATCCATGTCAGATGCAACAGGAAAAATATAACAAACAGAATATCCAAAACATTACCGGAAACGGAGTTTTTGATTAATGTTTTAATAACGCCTTTCAACTTTCCGGGATGAATTGCCGAGTAGATTATATTTACAACAGTAGAGGCAATTAATCCGGTTATACAGACGAAAAAGAGGATACATTTCATTTGATTGCCCCATATTTCGCCGCAATCCGAAAAAGTCAATGCATTGGCAAGTAAAAGTTCTAATCCGAGAATGGAAGAAAGAGAAATAATACCTGTATATTTTGTGACAGTTTGTTTATTCATGGCTTGTCTGTTATTAGTTTATATTCCCGAAAACGTTTAAATCTGAACTCTGAGATTTTCTTTCCTCCTTCTTCACTTACAATCCTTTCACTGGTCGAAGTGATGCAGAGAATATGCTTTTTCAGCAACAGTTGAGCTAAAAGAAAGCAGAATACAGGCTCGCCGACAAGATGTACGGCGCTGTCCCCTCCGGCATTCAAAAGAGATTGTTTGCACTGTCGGAAATAGTTTTCCGCAAGTTCTTTCACCTGATTGACATCCCAATCGGGGTTGATAACAGGGAAAGCCATATCCAGAATTTCCCCGTAAACGGCGGCGGCTTCTATTTGAGCCGGTTGCCATAAAGCAGATGGATGATTAGATAGATTGATTAGCATCGTATTAATTTTTAATAGTTGAATAATTTATTTTGTATTAATGTTAAATAATTCACTGTTCAAAAGCATAAAAAGCATTTTTTCCGGATCCACCCCCAGCATTTTATTCTGCAAACTAAACGTCAGAATACTGCTGTCTTGACATTTCTCTTTAGCCGTCTCATCCATGACAGCATCGGTTATGAACAGGGCTTTACTTCCCAAACCTCCGTAATTTTTTACGGCGCTATGGAATTTATCAATATCCGTAATATTTTTTATCTGAGTTTTACATTCAACGAACAAGAGTTTGGCGCCGGTATCGACAATAATATCTATCTCATTTTTAGCGCTTTTGTTTTTGGCGGGAAACATACAATTCAAACGAATTTCTTTTGCATGTTCCCATTGGGAAAGTATAAGTGCAATTTCGTATTCAAACCAGCCGGTATTGAATAATAATTGTCTTACTTGAGGCGACTTTAATACTTCTTTCTTAATCGTTCCTTTCTTTTTCAAAACAAATTCAAATTCTTTTTCTTTCGTAAACCATGTCAGATGTGAACCGGACGGTAAAGTTTGAGAAGTTTCATTCGGTTTTTTTGCCATTTGCATGGTTAAATCATTAAAATCCTTAAAATTAAAATTTCTCATTTCCCTTATTTTTTCTACCACAGACCTGTCGGCATCGGTATAATCGGAAAAACATTTATAATTCTTCAAAGGATTACCATACAAACGAAATTGGGCGTCCATATCGAAATTGACCGAGTGATTTTTCCTGTCGGTAAAACTCCAGACCTTATTATTTTGGTCTATATATTCAATCACCGCATTTTTCATCTGACTAAAAACCGAATAAAAAGCCACTGACCAGGGCTTTGGTCCGCTTGATATATTGACCGTGATGGATTCGGACTCACGGAATCTTGCGGCTAATTTCTCCACTGCCGAAAAAATCTGCTGTAAATCAACAGGATCAAGTTTACAAAGTTCTGCGGCAATCGGAATTTCATTTTTTATTCGCAATGCTTCTTTTTCCGATTGCTCGGAATGAATTAAAATTACCTGGTCCGGCAGTGAATCAATAATGCCGTGATAGACCGGAGCCGTCTGACCGCCAACGAGGGATATGTGTATTTTTGACATTGTTTATTTTTTTTTAGTATTTATCTCTTAGCCATTTTTCAAAGAATCTGTCGTAAACGGCATAACTTGTCTCATCGCGTGTGACAAATTCTTTTTCGCATAGACCATTTAACAGTGCATTAAGCGTTTTCTGTACATATTCGCCTGCAACAAATGAATTTTGTAATTTAACCATATTATTATTGCCCTGTGATTATCATAAAGCAATAATGTAAAGATAATAATTATTTCAATCATTCAATAATCCTATTTTTTCAATTTTTACCCAGCCAAGAGGTTCTTGAGTTTTACTCACGAAAAGACGTGTTTTAGGGAAATCGTCAATAACAAGGTCTTTCCTTTTAAAAGTTTGTTGCAGATAATTTTCAAAGCTATTGCGCAAAACTTCTTTGCCTTTTTGAGACACATAATCGTAAATAGTTACCCCCAAAGAGTTCAGATAATAGCCTTTGCCAAAACCGATACGAAGATAAGCGGTGTGCATATCAATATTCGATTCATCAATTAGATCCTGAATTGTCAATAAATGTTTTTTTAAATTTGTCAATTTCTCTATGAAATTCTCAAGTTTTGTTGCTGATTCTTCGTCTTCACATTTATCTAACACTTTTGACAATTGTTTTATCTGCCTTTTTATTAAATATTCTTCCTGACTTAAACAGTCAAAAGCATAATCATTTGCTTCTTCTGCCAAATCTTCCCATTTGTAATCTTCCAATGTCAGTTCAAATTCGGTTGTTGTGCCTTTATCAATACATTCAAAGCGTAACGGAAGTCCTGCACGATAACAATCCACTACAACATTAGCCTCTTTCGGAAGCAACTTGCTGTCCGAGACTTGCCGAATTGTGTTGGGAATTGATCTGCCATCATCAAGTTCTTTATATTCAAATTTCTTTTCAAGCCAATTGAAATTTTTATCATTAATTACTTTTTCTATCATTTCATCTGCATTTTTATTAGTTTTCAGCCAATTATACATCAGAACTGTTTTTAATGCACCTTTAATGCTGCTGCCGGGAAAATAAGGTTCCTGCAAAGGCGATTTAATCATTCCTTTAATCGGCAGTTTGCTTTGTGGAGTATTTGTAGTAAATTGACAACGTGAAGAAATGATCTCATTAATATCTTCTACAATTTTGTTATTCAGCAAAAAGTCGTTCAAATTAAATTCAATATGGTTATTGTCAATTCCATTCGCAACGCCGTAAATATAATTGTCCAAATGTTGGTCGCCTTTTGCTAAAATTTTGTCCTGCATTTTTTTCTTGTCGATAAAACAAATTTGGTTGTTATCAATAATATAATCGGCGTATGGCGACAATTCTACTCCCGAACCGATTGTAACAGGCGTAATTGTTGTTATTTTCAATTTCGTTTTTTCAGTCATAATTCATCGTTTATAAAGTTATTATGCAATGGGATACTCAAATTCAATCCATAGCGCAAAATGGGAGGATTGTCGTTCAATGTTACAATACGACCTTTCATTTCGTTGTCAAAAACAGCCCCTTCGAGTAGCATTTGAATCATAGGTAAACAGTTTCCTTTTTCGAGAAAACGTCCACCTCGTTTAATGATTTGGTAAAGTGATTTTTCGCTTAATTCCTGTTCATTCGGCGCAATTAACGAGAGGCTTGAACGAAAGTTCCCGGTTTCTATCTGGAGTGCAAAATCAGTTGATACATATCCTGTTAAACTTCCGCAACCCGAAGTTCTTTCTCCTCCAACCCCAAAATTCACAAGAGTTTGCATCGCATCTTTGAAATCGTTTTGCAAATTGTCGGACAAATTGTTCTCGGTAAGAAAATACCAGTTCACGTTGAAATTATCTCCATTCAACAGGAATAAATCCGTTTGATAGAAAAAGCTGTCTTCCCGGTCGGTTACATCTCTTGCCCGCACTTTCGGGTTTGTTTCCGTTGTGAATATTTTAATCGGCGCATCTATTTCCGATTTCAGGGCAACGATGCTATCGTTTTGCAGAAGTGTACATTTGTCCTCTTTAAACCATTCTTCGGGCAGCAAACCACTTTCCCAAATGCCTTTGGAGATAAATTTTATCTTCTTCAACTTTTTGGGTTCATCAAACTTAAATAAATTCAGACTTGCGGGTTTGGGAAAAAAGAAAACGGATTTTCCCTTATGCTCTACACAATAAAAAGCAGACGACAGTGTAAATTTTTCGTTTTTACATTCGTCGATAAATTCTTCGACAGTATCGGGATGGCAAAATGCCCACGCATTTACCAATGCCGACCAAAGCGTATCGGAATGTAAAAACTCAGAAGTCATTTTTTGAGAATTACTTTGCTCTTCGGAGTATGCACCAAGCGCCTCGCCGAAA
>JAISRS010000005.1 GCA_031273485.1 Prevotellaceae bacterium | reverse complement strand
TGACCAACGAAATTAAAATTTCTGTTAAATTAATCATGATACTTAATATTAAAACATTATTATATTAGAATTACTTATTTTCGTGTTCCTGACGGAAAAAAACATGAGAGAGATTTTTTTTATCTCACTTGTGATGGGTTTCATCTCTCCTGAGATTTTTTTTATTTTCCCGTTTTTCGTGTTCATCTCTACTGAAACAGTTCCCATCTCTCGTGAGCCGGTTTCCATCTCTCCCGTGTTTATTGCCCTGCCTCTCAAGAGATGGTTTTCATCTCTCCCGAAACGGTTTTCGTCTCTCTTGAGCCGGGTTTCATCATTTGGGAGATAGAAAAAATCTCTCTCATGTTTTCCGGGGCAAAAGTGACGGTGATGCCGTTTTTTTATCAGCACTTCGGGAATACTCACTCCATGTTTATTTGTCTTCATACAAATTACTTTTTTAATTATTAATACTTTTGTTTTGCGCTCCCCATGCATTTCATGTTTTAAGATGCAGAGAAGCAGGTTATCATTTATTCGTTTTATATCCATAATCAATGCGGACATCTACCTCATAAGCGCATATTTATCCCTCCATCCTTCATTTCAATAATTCTATCGCTCTTTTGAGCAAAATCATTATCATGTGTTACCACCAGAATTGTTTGTTTTTCTTCCTGTGACAACTGTCGGAATATATCAAAAACGATGTCCGTATTCTTACTGTCAAGATTACCGGTTGGCTCGTCTCCCATAATTATCAGGGGGTCATTTATCAATGCACGTGCAATGGCAACCCGCTGTTGTTGACCTCCGGACAATTTGGAAGAAAGCTTCAATGCCTGCTCTTTCATTCCCAATATTTCAAGTTTGTGATAAGCCTTTTCTTCTATCTCCCGATAGGAATATTTACCCAGGCGCAGAGCCGGAATCATTACGTTTTTCAAGCACGTAAATTCCGGTAACAGGTAATGAAACTGGAAAACAAAACCGATTTTCTCGTTTCTTATTGTCGCCAGACTATTTTGCTTTTGTCCCGTTATCGTTTCTCCATCTATTTTTAAGCGCCCTTCATAATCGGTATCCATAGTAGATAATACATATAACAAAGTAGATTTACCACTGCCCGACTTTCCGACCAAAGACACAAACTCGCCTCGATTGATGGCTATGGAAATACCGTCCAAAACCTTAAATTTCACAGGTTCGTGAAAATATTTAATTATCTTGTCGGTTTGAAGTACCGGTTCGGATGGCATAAGTTCTCTATTTTTATTCATGCTTATTTATTTTCTTAAAATAGCTACCGGATCTACATTTGCTGCTTTTCGTGCAGGGATATATCCGGCGCAGATTGTAATAATCAAACCAAACAATAATCCTTCGGCAAATATTGAAAACTCAAAAACTACCGGGAAAAATCCAATATCTCCTCCTATATAAACTTTGGATACCAGGAAGATTAAGATAGAACTCAATATTACGCCAAGCAACATGCCGATAAGCCCGATAATCAATCCCTGTTGCACGAAAATCCGAATGACATCTTTCCCTTGAAAACCCATTGCTTTGAGGATAGCGATTTCATCAATTTTCTGCTTTATAGTCATATTTAATATGTTATATATGCCAAAACCTGCTACCAATAATATGGAGAATGAAATTGCCGAAAACAGCAAAGCCCTCATATCTTCGGATGCCACCGTCGATTCGTTTGCAGTAATCCAGTCTTCCGCATCATAACCGGTTAAAAAAGAGAAGTGACGGGCAACGGAAACAGCCTTGTCATAGTCGGTAATATTGACATTAATCACGCTAACATAGTCCGGTCCCTCTGCCAGCAATTGCTGCGCCACCGGCATATTAACGTATGATTTTGTATCGTCTGTTCCCTGATTTTTGGTTGAGAAAAGCCCGACTACTTTTAATATTTTCGTCACATTACGCGATGAAGTAATACTGATGTTATCTCCCAAACGCGCGTTCAGTTTTTCTGCAACCCCCACGCCGGGAATAATACCGTTTGCCGTATTGTGCATGTCCTCCATGCTGCCTTCAACAATGGTGGAACCGATATTAAACATCCTGTCGGCTTCTTCATTTATGCTCACAATATGACCGCTGATTTGCGATTTACCCGCCGCATAAAATACATTTGCCGAAACCTGCGGAGAAACTGATTGTACGCTTGTTTGTCTGTTCAATAAATCAATTAACTGCAACGGATTAACGATTCTGTCACTTTCGGGTACAATTCGCGGATTTATGATAACGCCAATATTTTTACCGTCATTATCAATCAGCGGGGCGCTGATTTTTTCATTTTTATAAATCTTTATATGCGAAGTGTTTTTAAAAATGGAAGCAGTTGAAAATCTATCTACCCCGGATGAAAGTGAAATCATAAAGATGTAAATGGCAATACCAATCGTAACGCCTAAAGAAGCTATCAAAGTCAATCGGCGTTGCGAAATGACGTAAGTCGTTGATATGTATGAATTGATATTATAATTATTTCGTTTCATTTTTACGAATTATTGATTGTTGAGTACGATTTCCGTATGTTCATCAATACCGCCAAGTATTTCCACCCATTCATTGGAAACAATGCCTGTTTCAACCTTAACCTTTTTCTTGTCCGCCAGCGTAACCGTGTTTCCATAGTCCATATAATTGCGTGGAATGACCAGGACGTTTTTCTTTTCACCTACTGTTATATTGGCTTCCAGTTGCGTACCGGCAATTCGAAAATCAAGGCTGTCTTTAAACCATGCTTTGACAATAAACGATTGATTTTCCAAATCAAACGAAGGAAGTATTTCCCCGATTTCCGCCCTGTACGTTTTCGATTTATCCGTATTAAGACGTATCGTAACCGCTTGTCCCTGTTTTATTCTCGACATATTGCTTTCGTCGATATTCAGTTTGGCATATATAAAATCGGGGTCGCCGATTACCGCTATCACGTCGCCTCTGCCTGCATAATCGCCGGGGTGTTTGTCTTTTCGATAAATTTTCCCGCCGACAATCGCCCTGACATTGTTACGGCTTTCGGTTATTTGATTGATACCTTTCAGAAAACGCTGTGAAACTTCCTGCTCCTGTGCCAGACGTTTTTGTGTATGGTATTGCTCACGCAGGGCATTCAATTCGGATTCAGAACGAACGGCTGCAAGACGCGCATTTTCATACTCAAGTTTTGAAACGCTGTTTTTCTCATAGAGCCTTTTGTACCGTTCCGCCTGTTCACTGTCAAGCCTTAATTTGGCTTCCGATGCAACGATATTGGCTTCGATTTGCTTTAAAGCGGGAGAGTCGTCTTTCGTGTTTTGCTCTGCTATGCGGTAAAGTTCTTCCGCACTTTGTGCATTCAATACATTTTGACTGTTATCAATTACGGCAAGAACTTGCCCTTCCCCGACAATATCGCTTTCATTAAAATCAATTTTCACTATATAGCCATCCGTTTGCGCCATAAGATTATATTGATTATTCGCTTCGAGAACGCCCGATGCAAAAACCAGTTCCGTAACATCCCTGTATTGCGGTTTCATACTGTTTTCATTGCCGCATGACAGCAGGAAAAAAGCGATTGATAAAAAGGTGAGATTTCTTTTCATTGTTTTATTAATTAAAGGTATTTGTAATCATAATTTTCGACATCATATATTCGCTGACAGCCCATTGACTTACCGTATTCATACTGCTGTCGATCCATTCGTTAAAAGAGACAAACAAATCATTTGATGACAATAAACCTTCCTGATAAACAAGCAGATTTCGTTTGTAAGAATCCTTTTTAAGCCCTTCTATCTCTGTAAGTAAAAGGTAACTGTTGAATGCTTTTTGATAATCCGATTCCAATTTCCGGTTGTTCATACTATCCTGTAAACGGGAATGATTCAGATTGTTTTTATCCATGCGCATATTCACCTTTGAATATTTAACCGCCGAAATTCCGGAAATACTTGGGAAGATTGGTATCGTAAGTTTTAAACCGATATAATTGGCATTAAACCATGTGTTTTTATCAAAAAACCGGTTGTTTGTATATTGATGCCACCCAAATTCACTGAAAAAACCGATGGTTGGTAGAAATATCATTTTGTTGGCTTTCAAAGTAGCCAAGTCATATTTAAGTTGTGATTCCGCTCTTTGCTCCTCCAGACTGCTATTTGCCGATAAGGACGCATTAAATTGTGGGGGAATAATACCGGGTATTATTTCTACTGTAATATTTTTATCCATATCGCACAAGAGTTTCATATTGTTGTATTCCTGATTCAGCATAATTTCTGTTTGCTGAATCCTGTCTTTAACAGACAGTACGTTTGCCAAAGAATTATTTACGTCCTGCACTCTGGCGATTCCTTCTTTATTTTTTTGTTGCATGATAAAACTCAACGTGTCTGCATTGGCAAGGCTTTCATTCAACACCTTTAATTGCCGTTGATAGGAAAGAATATTGTGATAACAGGCAGAAATTGTTTCATATAAATCTTTCTTATTAAGTTGGTTTGTTATCATTGTCAGTTGTTCATTTGTTTTTGAAACTTTCACCCTTGCAATAGCATACGGATTGAGCAAATCAAATTGCGGACTGATAATGCCCGAACTTACATATTGTTGCCCCATTGTAATCGCCCTGTATGTTCCGGGTTCACCTCCGAAAATCTCAGAAGGAATATAATTGATAGCCTGTTTCAGATTGTCTGTTGCTGAAAATGTCGCATCGG
>JAISRS010000466.1 GCA_031273485.1 Prevotellaceae bacterium | reverse complement strand
TAGAAGCCGTTACAGTCAAAACATTCGTATAATATCTATCTGTAGTTCCTACAATAACACCACAGTATTGCCGTGAACCGGAAGTATGATCCATCCACAAAGGAAAAGATACTGTAGTTTTGCCAACAATACTACCATTCGGATATTGAAACACGTCTATTGTTCCGCAAACGACTTGTGATATGGAAGCATCTCCTGAAGATTCTTTAATATATAGAGTAGAACCCTGTGAAAATGTTGAACCGTCATCACACTTAGAAATTTCAAACGTAACTTTAGTTCCGTCAATAGAGGCAACTCTCATTTTAATAGTTTTTCCTAAAAATTTAGAGGAACAATTTCCGGTTCCGGTTATATCATCATAAGGACAATTAGTTGAGCCGGTGTAATTATAAGTGGTTTGCGCCCACCCCGCCATTGAGTATGTGCTTATTGCACATAAAAACAAAAGATACTTTAATGTTTTCATTTTAATTTATGTATTAGTTATTTTTTTACTTTTTAGTCACATGACGATTAAAAACCGATGAGAGGCGGAGTTTTAAATTTGCAAAAACATTAAACTCCACCAGGCATCAGCTTTATTTAGCAGTTAATCTTTTTGAATATTACTTACCATTACAAGTATCACATTTACACATAGAAATTTTATGATTTTTGGCAATACCTATAATAAAAGACTTTTGTTCTTTCATTATGTCTTCAAAATGATTAATCGACTCAGAACGATTTTTTTTTGAGAGATTCGTTCTCTTTGTTCTCTTCTTTACTACTGTTTCCATAGCATCTGATTTTTATAAAATTAATAATAACTATTTATTTTCTGTTGAATATTTGCCCTTCTGCAGCATATTGAAGATTTACCGACAATCTTTTTATTTTCTAACCATGAATATGCGGGGCAAGGTAAACAAAATGCCAATTTAGGGCATAAATTACATTCATCAATTTGTTTGATTTGCGTTGTCCTCAATATATTTAACACATCCGAATCAGACCAGATAGAGGATAAAGATTTGTTCATTAAATCTCCACATTCCAATTTGAAAGTATTACAGGGATATACTTTTCCATTAGCGGAAATTGCTATATTTGAAAAAGCTACATTACACGGAACTATATTAAGTCTGTCTTGTAAAGACAGTTCATCTTCGGCAAATTTTTCATTAATTTCTTCATCAAGAAAAATTGTTTCTAATTGAGTGTCATTGATACACAATGTTAAAGGAGATATATTTCCGTCATCTTTCGGAGTAATTGTCGGAGTGATTTTAAATTCACAGCTCATTTTTTTCGCAAAAGAAACCACTTCTCTGTATCCGTCAAAATTATATTTTGTCAATGGAGTATTAATTCTGACAGGTATATTCGCTTCTCTGATTTTTATGATATTTTCAAGTGTTTTCTTGTGTAATCCTTTATTATTAGCTATTTTATCGTGTGTTTCAGAATCAAGACCGAATAAAGTTATACACATTTTAGCTATTCCAAGTTCTTTAATTTTTGAAATATAGGAATCATTAATGAGTGAAGCATTTGAATATAATATTACTGAAAAATTCATATCTTTTGACAGTTTCAGTATATCAAAAATATCTTTTCGAATTAATGGTTCTCCGCCTGTAATGGTTAAGATGAAACAACCGTTTTTATGTAATTCCGACAGAATATTTTTTATGGATACCATATCCAAATCCTGCATACTTTTTGTGTAATTACAATCTTCATAACAATGAATACAAGTTTGATTACATTTATATGTAATTTCCCATGTAGCCGTTACGGGATAATAATTACCTGTGTGGTCATGAACAAATTTCCATAGTTCGGATGCTTTGGCGTCTGTATTTTTAGCAGAGTCTATATCGGAAGTTATTTTACAGTCGGATAATATGATATTGTTTGCAAGTAAAAAAAGTAAAAAATTATCTATTTCATCTTTGGACGCATCTATCTCGGACAATTGTATTTTAACAAATAAATCATTGTAGCTGATTCTTTTGTTTAGTAATTGCCAAATAATATTACCTGTATAATTCAGGCAAAACATATCCTCACTGCTTTCATTAAACAAAAACAGCTTATTGTTCAATATTCTAAAAATTATTTTAGGGTTTCTCTCCAATATTTGCTGAATATTATTCATACTATTTTTACTATTTTATTCACTATCTTAACCATTATATCTTTTTTAACCTCCAACAGTATTTCGATCAAATCATAACTCATAGCTTGTGGAGGTGATAACCTTTTCTTTCACTTTGTTTTCTCTTATGAGAATACAACTTGAAGAGTCGTTTTTCGTAGAAACGTCCTATAGCGTCTCTACATGGTTACCGATACCATTTCGTATTCATCACCGTAATTCATTATTCATAATTTCAATAGTTATCTCTTCTCCTTTGTCCTGAGCCTCCAACAGTATTTCGACTAAATACGACTCATAGCTTGTGGAGGTGATAACCTTTCCCTTCACTTTGTTCTCTCCCACAAGAATACATCCCGACGAATCGCTTTTTGTATTCCCGCGGTGTATCAGTATCCCGCTGAACCCCGGCACATCCAACAGTCGCGGAAGCATCTGCTTCTTGGAAGGCGACATGTTTACAATCACCTTATAGACGCCCGTAGGAATCGCCGTTTCGTGCGGTATCTTTATCCGCCGTATCTCCTCCGGCGTCATCTCCTGCGTTAGTCCTCTGTCGGTATCCTCCAGAGTATCGCAGAAATAATCCTCATTCACATACAGGGAACCAATCGTATAATCCTCCCCTTCAAACCTGCGCTGTAACTTCAACTCCATAGTCCACTAATTTTTTTAACTGTCCGAACCTTGATTTACTTGATTAAAAGATTTCCATGATTCATATCCATTGTTCGACATGGCGACCTCTACATTCGGCATAGCATTTCTCTACACCAAACGTAGAAGCAGGCTTTGCACCCTCCTTTGTGTCGTCTTCATTGAGGGCAGGCACAAGGGGGAACTGCCCCTCTACGGTCATGGTGATGAGAAACGCCCCTACCAGCGTCCCTACATTCGCCTCCGGTTCAATTGTCTGCTGATTCTGTTGATTCCGTTGATTCTTCATTTTCAGCTTTTGATTTTCCACTGTTTCTCCGTCCTTGTTCCTGCGCCATGATATTGGCATAGCGGGTAACGCGGGCGTTGATTTCGGAAAAGAGTTCTGCGTAGGGTTCTTCACCGTTCAGAGTAGCGTCGGCTTCAAGCAGAGAGATCAGTTTCAGGTACGCCGTGTCCATTTTTTTACGCACTTCCTTCATTTTAAGGTGAGTTCGCTGCGCTTCGGCGGAGTAGCGGCTTCCCATCAGCGCCGTGAGTTCCTGATTGTAACCCCGTAGTTCCTCCGTTAGGGCAGCGATGCCGACGGTTTGCACTTCGTTTGGGCGGGCGTCGAGTTCCTGCAGGAGGTTGTAGATGGCGGATGTTTCCTCGTCGAGAGGCAGGCGCGTAAGATTCTTGTTGGCGTCGAAGAACGGTTTGAGGCGT
>JAISRS010000445.1 GCA_031273485.1 Prevotellaceae bacterium | reverse complement strand
GTTCTCTCTTGCGCTCTTTGCTCCCCCTCGTTTCCTAACGAGGGGGGAGTGGCTAAACGTTTGCAACGTTAAAAACGTTAAACCATTTCCCCCTCGTTAGGAAACGAGGGGGAGCAAAGGGAAAGTGCGAGCACTCCGGGAGCATTACTTTGGTAATGGTCGAAAAATACGTGCAACCGGCAGCATCACTTGTGTTATGCTTACGGAATGTCGCCATTTTTAAAGCATAACCGACATAATGTCGGATTTTGAGCGCAGTCTAAGTCCATTACTGTTTTTCATCAACAAATTTCGCATGAAGAGATAAACACATCTTTTTAAACCAAAACGGCATGTTTGAAAACAAGTATGCAATAAACAAGTAAGCGCTTCGAAACATGTCTTTATCTTTCAGAAGTGCGGGGCTTAAATAATCATTTATATAATATTGAACATTATAAGGACTTTTCAGAGCCAAGGCAGAAATTCCCCATCTTCGCTTAAATAATCTTTTTTTTACTTTAATCTTTAATTTCGAATCCAATGTCGATTTTTGCAACAACTTTAACAAATCAACAGATATGGATGTCCAATCTTCAAACACTTTGCCGCCCCATTTTCCGCCATTGCCTGCAGAATCCCATCTCACATGATGAAAATAAGTAGTATCCGGAATTATACTATATGAACTTGCACACAGTAGAACCTGAAAGGTAAAATAATTATCTTCAACGGTTTGATAAGGAATACATCTAATATGTTTATCATGCAAAAAAGACAGTTTATATAATTTATTCCACATGAGAATTGGAAACTTTCCATTGAAATAACTCAAAACCATTTCCTCTTTATTTTTTTCAACATATTCATTTGCCACACTTACATAACTTGAGGACCCGCAAACAACATCCACATTTGTTTTCCGCATCCCTTCATACAATTTTTCAATACAATCCGGGGTTAATTCATCGTCGCTATCCATGAAGCAGATATATTTTCCTGAAGCATTTTCTATTGCTGTATTTCTTGATGCTCCAATTCCAATATTAACAGGATGTTCTACAATGTGCAGTTCCATTCCTCGTGGATGAATTGCAGTAATATCTCTGACAAGTTCAGTCAAATTACCGGAACCTTTGTCATTGACAATGAGATATTCAATATTTTCATACGTCTGATTTAATGCCGACAATAACGATCTCTTTACGTATTCCTCAACATTGTAAACAGGTATGGAAAGTGTTATTAAGTCCATTTTATATTAAAATTACTGTATCTAAAATATTTAATTTCCATGTGTTCGATGATTGACAGTTCTCATGTGAATTAATAAACCTATTTTCTTTATTGCAAATGGCATACATGAAAAAATATATGCCAAAAACAGAAATACGCTACGAAAAGTATCTTTATCTTTCAAAAGATTTGGAGTTAAATAATCATTTATATAATGTTGAACATTGTGAGGACTTTTCAGAGCCATGGCTGAAATTCCCCATCTTCGCTTAAATAATCTTTTTTTTACTTTAATCCTTAATTTCGAATCCAATGACGATTTTTGCAAAGACTCTAACAAATCGCTGAATATTGGCGTCCACTGCCTGAACACTTTTTCATTCCAGCCCCCGCCGGTTATGGAGTCATTTCTAACATGGAAGAGATAGGTAATGTCCGAAATTCTGCTGTATGACTGTATGTTTAACAAAATTTGAAAGGAAAAATAATTGTCTTCAATTGTTTGATAAGGAACGCAATTAATGTGTTTTTCACGCAAAAAAGATAATTTATACAATTTATTCCAAACCATTATGGAAAATCTATTATTGAAATAGCTCAGCATAATCTGCATCTTATCTTTTTCGATAAAACTTTTTGTGTCCGAAGAAATAATTTTATTTTCCGCCACTGTACAGGAAGAACCGCAAACCACATCCACACCGGTTTTTTCCATCTCGTCATATAATTTTCGGATACAGTCCGATGTTATCTCGTCATCACTGTCCATGAAAAACAAATATTTTCCCTGCGCATGTTCAATAGCTGAATTTCTTGCTGCTCCAAGTCCAAGATTAATCGGATGTTCCACAATTTTCGCCGTCTTTCCCCGTGGATAAGTTGAAATAATATCTCTTACAATATTCATCGAATTATCACTCCCTTTGTCATCAACAATGAGATATTCAATATTTTCATACGTCTGATTCAACGCCGACAATAATGCTCTTTCCACATATTTTTCGACATTGTAAACGGGTATTGACAGAGTTACTAAATCCATAATTATTCCTTGTCATCTAATTTATAACCGCCGCAAATAATTTATGCCTGAGATGCACTACCTTATAGGCGGGATTTGCTTCTTTAATTATGTTGTTCAACACTTCGGAATCATCCGGTAAATGGTAAGTACATATTGCCAGTTTCGGAGCAAAGGTCTTCAGTACATTTGTTGCTCCGCGCAACATATCCCGTTCTGCTCCTTCTATATCGGCTTTGATAAAATCCACTCGTTTTAAATTATTTTCTTCAACAAATTTGTCAAGAGTAGTAATGGATATTTTTTCACTTGCATCTCCCTGTTTCTTCTCGTTAAGGATACTGTTAGCCTCGCTGTGATTTTTATCAATAAAAATATCCGTATTACATTCGCTGCTCCCTAATCCTTTTTGTATCGGATAAATTTTGTGTTTTCCTGTGTCGATACTGTTTAGCGAGGCTGTTTTACACAACAAATGAAAAGTGTCGTTCACCGGTTCAAAGGCATAAGCCATAGCGCCTTTTGATGCAACATAAGCGCTGAAATCGCCTATCCATGCGCCTGCATCTATAACAATATCGTCTTTCTTTACCGTTACGTCAAAAT
>JAISRS010000384.1 GCA_031273485.1 Prevotellaceae bacterium | reverse complement strand
TTTAAATCCTCATTTACAATTAGTAAACTCCGGTTTAAAAATCTTGTCTGCCTTGAAAAATCGAGTTTTTAGGAGTTCCCGATATCTAACCCTAAGCCGGCAAACCGGAACAAAAAATGTGTGTATTTGGTTTCGGCTTGTCCTGCTTAGGTTTTTGAGGACTATAAGGTCTTTAAAGACCTTATAGTCCTTAAACAAAAATGCATCCAACAGCATAAAATCAACAGGAAACCTGCAATTGTAAATTCACAATTGTATAAAATCAACAGGAAACCTGCAATTGTGAATTCACAATTGTATAAAATCAACAGGAAACCTGCAATTGTAAATTCACAATTGTATAAAATCAACAGGAAACCTGCAATTGTAAATTCACAATTGCATTTTTCCAACAGGAAACCTACAATTGTAAATTCACAATTGCATTTTTCCAACAGGAAACCTACAATTGTAAATTCACAATTGCATTTTTCCAACAGGAAAAGTGAAAATATTTATGGATATTTTTATAGGGTGTATTCAAATTGTCGCACAGTAAAGAAATTATTTAACGCAAAGTTCGCAAGGGAAATACTTTGCGGATTCTTTGCGTTAAAAAAACAATAATCTCCGCTTGCGCGGGTTTATAATCCGTGCGCCACTATAAATCTAATACTCTCCTTATTTATATATGCACGGTTTAGCCCTTTTTCCGACATTTTCCACTGATTAATTCCGAATTTCAGAACTTTTTGTATCCTGCAAACGTTTTTCATCTGTTTCGTATGAAACGGATTATTTATAATTTAAACATAAAGTTAAAATGAATCTCAGACAAAAGATTGAAAATCTCGAATTGCGGCAGGCGAATCTTGCCAAAGGGGGAGGGGAGGGAGCCATTGACAGGCAACATTCCAGCGGAAAACTGACTGCCAGAGAAAGAATCGACAAGCTGCTCGACGCAGGGTCGTTTCACGAGTACGACATGTTTATTCAACACGATGCGCGTGAGTTCGGAATGTCGGGAAAATCCCTGCCCGCCGACGGAGTAATAACCGGAACAGGTAATATCGACGGAAAACCCGTCGCCGTATTTGCTCAGGATTTCACCGTGATGGGCGGCTCTCTGGGCTTGATGCATGCCCGTAAAATCACAAAAATACTGGATTATGCCATCAACATGCGTATTCCCGTTATCGGGATAAACGATTCCGGCGGCGCACGTATTCAGGAAGGCGTGAACGCATTAGCCGGATACGGAGAAATCTTCTATCGCAACACCGCAGCGAGCGGCGTAGCGCCGCAAATATCCGTTATTTTGGGACCCTGCGCCGGAGGAGCGGTATATTCGCCGGCTCTCACCGATTTTGTGTTCGTTGTAGAGAACATCTCCAAGATGTTCATTACCGGTCCCGAAGTCATCAAAACGGTTTTAGGCGAAGAAATCTCTCAGGAAGACCTCGGCGGAGCGCGGGTACATGCCGAAATCACCGGAAATGCTCATGTTTATTCCAAAAACGAAGACGAATGTTTTGAAAAAATCAGAGAACTGATACGCCTCCTGCCTGCAAATAACAGCGAAAAAGCGACCTCCGTCGAATGTAGCGACCCGCTGTGCAACAAAATCAATGAGATTATACCCGACGACGCCTCCGAACCATACGACGTAAGAGATGTGATTGGCTCGATAACAGACCATTCCTGTTTTTATGAGATACAGGAACTCTGGGCGTCAAATATAGTTGTGGGCTTTGGCAGGATGAACGGCGAAACGGTAGGATTCGTCGCCAATCAGCCATTGACGCTTGCCGGAGTTCTCGACTGCGACGCTTCGGATAAAGCCGCAAGATTTATACGCTTCTGCGACGCATTCAACATCCCGATAATCACTCTGGAAGACCTTCCGGGATACCTCCCCGGCATCGATCAGGAACATGCAGGGATTATCCGGCACGGCGCAAAGATGTTGTATGCCTACAGCGAAGCCACTGTTCCCAAAATAACGGTGATTTTGCGCAAAGCCTACGGAGGAGGATATATCGCAATGAATTCCCGACATTTAAAAGCCGATTTTGTGTTTGCTCTGCCTTTAGCCGAAATTGCCGTCATGGGACCCGAAGGAGCCGCAAATATCATCTTCCGTAAAGAAATCGCCGAAGCGGAAAATCCTGCGGAAACAAGAAAACAGAAAGTTGCCGAATACAGAGAGAAATTTGCAAATCCCTTTGTAGCGGCAGGAAAAGGCTATATCGACGCCGTTATCGCTCCCGCACAAATCAGAGAATATCTGTTACATGCGCTTCGGGTCGCAAAAAACAAAACAACCGTCACACCCCAACGAAAACACGGAATTCCACCATTTTAAACGCCAAATATTATGAAATACGACATATTGAACATCGATGGAAGGGAATACAAAACATTATTTACGAAAAAATATCCGGGCAGTAAAAAATGGATTCCATGCAAAACAGAAGAAATAACAACGGCAATTCCGGGTACCGTAGTCAAACTCAATGTAAAAAACGGCGACAAAGTGAAGAAAGGCGATGTGCTTCTGTGGTTTGAAGCAATGAAAATGCGAAATATAATCTCCGCGCCTCATTCCGGAGAAATTACCTGTTTGGAAGTCAAAGAAGGCGATTCATTACCAAAAGGCGCATTGATTTTGAAAATCGAATAACTTTTCGGGAATTTTTATCCGCAAAACGGAAGTTCGACGCAGTCAATTATCAATTATCAATTACGAATTACGAATTAAAAATTACGAATGAAAAATAGTACGCAGACATCAAGAAAATCCCTCGTTCGGCGTAGCGTCTCGCTACGCCGAAGCTAAAAGCAGGCTTCCAGCTTGCAGACCCGCCTTGTAACAAGGCGGGTCTGCGCTTTTAGCGGGGACTAAGGACTTTAAGGACTTTAAGGTCTTTAAAGTCCTTAAAGTCCTTAACCTTAAAGACCCGATTACACGGGGTTAAATAAACAGATAGAGCCGAAAAAATTCCGGCTCTATCCTTTTCATTTAAAACAGTATTTTAAAAAATATGAAGTATCAATCTTAAATCTTAAACTCTGTTAGCGCTGCCTAATACGCCACCGCTCGTGTGGGATTTGTAATCCATGCGTATAATAAATAAAATATTACCGACGCACGTGTTACAAACCCGCACGAGCGGAATGTCTGCAAAATGAATTGTTTGCCGTTCCTTCACTTCCGTACAGGCAACCGTCAAAGCCGCCGAAAAAATAAAATAAACATCCTGTTCATGCTCATTAATCAACAAAGGGACTTTCCTTAAAAAGTCCCTTTGATTTTAAACCTAACAAATTAACAAAAAAATATGATCTGTCTAACAGCCGCTCTTTAATTTTTCAGGTTCGGGTTACTTGCCGTTGCCGTTTCCGGGTAGGGAAGAGTGTAATACTTTGTTCCGCTGCCTGTGACGGCGGTGTACCTTGCCTGAAGATGCGTCTTCAGTTTGGCAAAGAAAGTGCCTGCCGCAGGCGTAGCGCTGTATTCCGGAAAGGTGGACACCGTTTGTACGGTTTTCACCAGCGTGTGCCAGCGAACCAGATCGAACCAGCGTCTCTGCTCGTACACAAATTCGTGTTTGATTTCCTCGCGCACTGCCGTTCTAAGTTCGGCTTGGGTAGTTGCAGTTACATCATACGCTGTGGGATCATCGGCTTGGATGTAAGCCCTGCGACGCACCTGATTGATGAGGTCTCTGGCAGCGCCGAGATCTCTGTTCAGCTCGATCAATGCTTCGGCTTTGATGAGCAGTACATCGGCATAGCGGATTTCGATCCGGTCAAGGTCGCGTTCGGTGGGACCGTCTATCGGACCGGTTGGAAAACTTCTGTCGATGCCCTTGCCGAACAGCGGCAGCCAACCGGTGGCAGGCAGGAACTCATAGACCTGAGTCGTACCGGGTTTCAACAAATGCGCCGTGTAGGAAAATTCTCTCCGCTGGTCGATATCATTACCGGCGCGTCCTCCGTCCCAGCCAGTGTAGAGGCTGTATGACGACGGTCCGATGTGCGCCGGCTGCGTGTTCGGATCTGCGTCAAATCCGTAGGAAAAGGCACAGTGCGACTGGTGGTTGCCGCCATCGCCGGGACCTGCGTCGCCTACCACATAGCTCTGGTTATAGATGTGCTCCTGACCGTTTTTGTTGTTCCGTCCCCAGTTTTTGGTGAAATCGTCCAGCAGACTGTACTGCCCGCTGTTGATCACCTTGTCGGCATACGTTACGGCATTGTTGAGCTTCGTCTGGTCGGCGGGCGTTGCATCCAGATCGCCCTCAGCGGAGTACTGCGCCCACGTCAGGTAAACCCTTGCCAGAAGCGCTTCGGCGGCATATTTGCTCGGCACGGTTTTCACGCCGCCGGTGGAGGTGGGCAACAGTTCTTCGGCTTTCTTGAAATCGGCTTCAATCTGCGTATAGATGGCGTTTACCTCTGCCGGAACGCCTTGCCCTGCTTTTGAAGCGGCGCTGGTGGTGTAGAGCGGTACCTTGCCGTGCAGCCGTACCAGATAAAAGTACGAAAGCCCTCTTACAAAATACAACCCTCCGAGCGCTGTGTTTTTACCAACTTCGGTGAGGACATAGCCGTCGGCGGCAGCTCCGGCTGCTATAGCCGAAATCTTTTCGATAGCTTCGTTGGCGGAAGCGATTGCAGGATACAGTTTTGCCCATTGCGCGCCAACATAGTAATTGTTGGGTTGAATGTCAAACCGGCTTACTAAAGGACCGTCTGACGTTTCTTCGCCTTCGAAACTCACCGTTCCTTCGCTAAGTGTTTCGGCGATGAACGACAGACCGGATCCGGGACTTTGAGCTTTAAGAAGCCCTTTTACAATATTGGCGGCATCCGCATAACTTTTGATGATCAATTCTTCCGAAATTTCATCAACGGGATTGTCGTCTTTGTCGCTGCACGAATACAAGGCGACAGCAAGCGCTATGAGCGCAATTTTAAAAAATGAACTATTTTTCATGATAAAAAAAATTTAATTATTAATATTAGTTTTATTTTAATTATTTCTACTGTTTTGATTGATTACCTGTTTAAAATGTGATTCTGACACCTGCCGAAAACGTCCGCGCCGTGGGATATACTCCATAATCAATTCCGGAAGCTACCTCAGGGTCGTAACCCTTGTATCCGGTGACGGTCAAAAGGTTTTGCGCCGTAGCGAAAATCCTGAATTTAAAGGGCAAGGTCTTGATTTTGCCCGGCAGGGTGTAGCCCAGCGTGATATTTTTGAGCCGCAAATACGAGGCGTCTTCCACAAACCGGTCGTCAAGATAGTTGAACCTCACCTCCTGCGATATTCTCGGAATAGTGTTGGACGGATTTTCTTCCGTCCACCTGTCGAGCAGGACGGCAGACATGTTGTAGCTGGTGTTGGGCGTTTCCAACTCGCGGCGCAGCCTGTTATATACTTTTCCGCCATAGCTTCCCTGAAAGGAGATAAACAGGTCGAACCCCCTGAAACTTGCCGACGACGACAATCCGTATATGAAGTCGGGCTGAACACTGCCTATGACTGTTCGATCTTTGTCGTCGATGACGCCGTCGGGCGTTATATCCACAAATTTCGGGTCGCCCGGCACGGGGTCGCCTGCCTTCCAGCTGAGCCTCGGCAGTTTCGATACATCTTCGCCTGTTTGCACCACGCCGTCGAAAACAAGCCCGTAAAAAGAGTTCAGCGCTTCGCCCGGCGCTAAAATGATTTCGTTGGATGTGGACAGCCCTATTCCGCTACCCGTCATCACCCTGTCCACCCCGCCCAGATCGGTAACTTTGTTGATGTTGCGGGAAATGTTGGCGGTTACCGTCCAGAGCAGATTTTTGCTTTCCGCCACAGTAGCCTGAGCGGAAAATTCCACGCCCTTGTTGACAACGTTGCCGAGGTTTTTCATCTGGCTCGAAAATCCGGTGGACACATCCAGTGGGGCATTGTACAGCAAGTCGGAGGTTTCCTTGTAGTAAGCGTCGGCTACTATGGTCAGGCGATTTTTCCACAGCCCGACGTCTATGCCGATGTTGTATTGCACGGTGGTTTCCCACGTCAAATCGGGGTTGCCGAGCCTGCTTTTCCGGTACACCGTAATGGTCTCGTTTCCTTCGCCCGATTTTCCGGCAACGTATGTGGAGGCATACAGATTGTCGCCTATTTCCTGATTGCCTACCGTGCCGTATGTGAGCCGCAGTTTGGCGTTGTTCAGCGTGCGGATACTTTTCAGGAAATCTTCTTCGGTGATGTTCCACGACACGCCCACAGACGGGAAGAATCCCCAGCGATGCCCCGGCGCCAGCCGCGACGATTCGTCGGCTCTGATGGTGGCTGTGAGGTTGTAGCGTCCCAAGAGGGTGTAATTGATGCGCCCCAGCGCCGAGTTAAGCCACGTGTCGCTACCGCCCGACCGCGGGAAATCCGGATTGTTGCCGTCATACAGGTTGTTGAACGTCAGAGTTTCGTTGCTGAATTTGGCGGTTGCGGCGGTGACATACCGTACCGAAGTGTTTTGGGTGGTGTATCCCGCCAGCGCATCAAGAAAATGAGCTTTGCCGAACTGCTTACTGTAATTCAGCGTATATTCCTGTTGCCACGATTCGTAGCGTTTGCTGCCGATGCCGCCGTATCCCTTCAACAGCAGCCCTACCACCGATGTGGAGGGCGAAAATATGTTTTGGGTAGTGTTGCTGAAGTTGATGCCTGCACTCGCTTTTGCCGTCAGTCCGGGAAGAATGGTATATTGTGCATAAAAGTTACCCAACAGGGAGGAGTTGATGTTCTGTCCCACGCTGTTGTTCATATCGGCAATGGGGTTGGGTTGTGAACCGTCGGCAGGATTAGTCATGTCGTTTGACTTTTCGTAGGGATTGTGGTAGTTGTAGCCGTTTCCGTCGTATATAGGCACAACGGGAGGCATACGCAGGGCATAGCCGAGCGAATTGGTGATACGCCCCTGATAGGTAGCATTGTTTGCTTCTACGGCTGTTACGCTGTTTTGTTCGCTTTTGCCGCCTGTGGCATTCACCCCTACAGTAAAATTGCTAAAAAGCGACCTGTCTATGTTCACACGCGCATTGTAGCGCTTGAAGCCGGTGTTGATCAGAATACCGTCCTGATTGACATAGCTGCCCGAAATGAGGTAGCGCGTCCTGTCATCCCCTCCATTGACGGATACTTCATGATTTTGGACATGCGCTGTGCGGAAAATCTCCTCCTGCCAGTCGTAACCTTCGCCGAGGGAGGCAATGGTGGCGTCATCAAAATAATTATATTCGTACTCGTTTTGAATTTGCGCCCACTGGGCGCCATTCATCAACTTCAACTTTTTGCTTACCCTTTCAACGCCGAATGTATATTGATAGTTAACCGTATTTTTGCCGCGGTTTCCTTTTTTTGTGGTAACAATAATCACACCGTTGGCTCCCCGCGAACCGTAGATGGCTGTTGCCGAAACGTCCTTCAGTATTTCGATGGATTCTATATCCACAGGATTTATAGCTGCCAGCGGATTCAGGCTGCCTTCGATGTTGCCCAGCCCTGTTTGTGTGGAGGAGTTGTCGCTGTAAAAAATGAATCCATCAATGACGTACAGCGGTTCGTTGCCGGCGTGTACGGAATTTCCACCGCGTATGCGGATGGATGAGGAGGCTCCGGGTTGTCCCGAAATCTGCGCAACGCTTACCCCTGCAACAGCGCCGCCCAACATGCCGTCAAACGAAAGCGCGGGATGTTCCAAAACGGATTTGGATACGGTCGAAACGGCGCCTGTAAGCTCCTTGCGCTTTTGCGTGCCGTAGCCTACAATGACTATTTCGTTCAGGCTGTTCACGTCTTCCGGCAAGGTAATATTGATTTCCGTCTGGTCGTTCACAATAATTTCCTGCGTCAGATAGCCCGTAAAGGAAAACACCAGCACGGCGTCCACATTTGGCACGTTGATGGAGTATTTTCCGTCGGCATCGGATACCACGCCGATAACAGTACCGTTCACAGTGACATTCACACCCTGAAGCGGAACGCCTTGCTTGTCGCTGACCGTTCCGGCAACGATAAAACCACCCTGAGCTGCCACCTGCAAAGCTGTCAGGATGAAAATGAAACTTACTAAAATTACTTGCAGAAAATATTTGTGTTTTCTGCCTGAAGAAACTACTTCCGTCATGTTAATCAATTTTTAATTTGGCGTTTCCTTGAACCACTTGTCGTCGGAAAGGAAGACGCTTTTTTCTTATAAAAGAAAGTACAAAAGTACAGCATCCGCCATGTGCCGACAATACCATTTTTGTGGTATTTTGAGTAAATGTATCAGTTAGCTCTGTTAATCAAATGGTTGATGTCCCAGCAACGGCTCACGAATTATTTTTGAAGATTCCATGTTTGAGATAGAAAATCATGTTTGAGATGTCATTTTATATTTTTCACCGTTAAATTTGATGACAAGTCCCGCAGGGACGACACTTTTCGGTGCTGCATCTTAAAGTGCCGTCCCTGCGGGACTTGGCGGAGAGGCGGCTCCCTTCCGTAGGTTGCGCTTCGCTCCACCTACGGTTAATAAAGTGTCGTCCCTGCGGGACTTGGGAGAGAGGGCGCTCTGTTCCGTAGGTTGCGCTTCGCTCCACCTACGGTTAATAAAGTGTCGTCCCTGCGGGACTTGCCGAGCGCAGCCGGTAGATATAGTCGAACATTATCAGGAATGACGCCCCTTTAGCCTGACGGCTCTGCCCTCCTTTAGGGGGATAAGGTGGCTGTCGTCTGAGCGCTTTTTACGCGGGGTTAAATAAACAGATAGAGCCGAAAAAATTCCGGCTCTATCCTTTTCATTTAAAACAGTATTTTCAAAAAATATGAAGTATCAATCTTAAATCTTAAACTCTGTTAGCGCTGCCTAATACATTTATTGTTTTATGCTTATACAGAGCTTTCAGTTCTTCTCTTGCAGGACCCAGATATTTGCGGGGGTCAAATTCCGCCGGATTTTTGGTAAACACCTCACGCACTTTTGCCGTCATAGCCAAACGTCCGTCGCTGTCGATATTTATTTTGCAAACTGCGGATGTTGCGGCTCGGCGCAATTCTTCTTCCGGTATTCCTATTGCATCTTTGAGCGCTCCGCCGTTTTTGTTGATGATTTCAACATACGCTTGAGGCACCGACGATGAACCGTGCAAAACTATCGGGAAACCGGGGATTTTCTTCATTATTTCGTCAAGAATATCAAAACGTAAGGGCGGCGGCACCAATACTCCCTCGGCATTGCGGGTACATTGTTCCGGTTTGAATTTATTGGCTCCGTGGGATGTTCCTATGGAAATAGCCAGAGAATCAACTCCCGTTTTGCCAACAAAATCTTCCACATCTTCCGGTTGCGTATATGTGTGATGTTCTGCCGAAACTTCGTCTTCCACTCCCGCCAAAACGCCCAGCTCGCCTTCTACCGTAACGTCGTATGCGTGGGCATAGTCAACGACTTTTTTTGTTAATGCCACATTTTCATCATAAGGGAGATGCGAACCGTCAATCATAACAGATGAAAATCCCATATCTATACACGATTTGCAGAGTTCAAACGTATCTCCGTGATCCAGATGCAGGGTGATGGGGATATTCAGACCAAGTTCCTTGGCATATTCCACTGCTCCCTGCGCCATATAGCGCAATAACGTTTGGTTTGCATATTTACGCGCTCCGCTCGAAACTTGCAGAATAACAGGTGAACGCGTTTCCACACATGCCGAAACAATTGCTTGCAATTGTTCCATATTATTGAAGTTAAATGCAGGTATTGCATAACCTCCTTCCATTGCTTTTTTGAAGCCTTCGCGGGTATTTACTAACCCAAGTTCTTTGTAACTTACCATAATTTAATATTTTAATATCTTTTACATATCGGATTTTAACGCCGCAAAGATATAAATTATTTTTTAGATGCAAATTATTTTTTCGATCAACGGGGTGTATTTGACTGCGTCGGACTGCGCTTCATTCCGACTTGCGCCCCTGACAGGGTTTCAAATCCTGTCAGGGATCGCCTTTAATTCATAATTCACGGGGGCTTTATTTTCCTGCGTTCATGACTCCTGCGTCGTTGTCGGCATTGTCCAGTCGTTTGCCGCCGGCTTCGAATTTGCGTCCGAAGGAGAAGTTATACGAGTAGCGGAAGCTGACGAGGCGGGAAATGTCGTTGCTGTAGAGCGTTTTTCTGTAGGAGGCGTGTTTCGACCGGTTCTCCGTATCGCGGCGAAAGTCATTGACAAAGGGACAGAACACGGCTATTTCAAACTTCATATCCCTGTATTTGTAGCCCACGGACATGGTATGTATGCTTTCGCCTCCGTTCATTGTTTCGCCGAAAAGATAATCCCAGTTGGTGTTCCATGAGAAGGAGGCTTGGAAATTTTTGTAGTTTCCGTTTAGCATGATGTTGGCGTAGGGGTTGGTGTAAACGTGCCGGTAGGTGTTTCCGTGGCTGATGTAATGATTGACGCCTCCGTTGATGGACAGGGTGAGGATGTCCTTCACCGGACCGATGCGGAGATGGATGCCTGTGGAGATCCGTTGCCAGCTCTGCTGGTTGTTCCAGGTCTGGATAATCCGGTTGCCTTCCCAGAATTTCTCGTCCATGACGGGCGAAAACGAGTGTTCGTAAATGCCTGTCAGAACAGTGTAGAAGATGCCTTTCCGCCATTCGCAGTTCAGTTCTGAAAAAGAGGAGAGGTAAGGCTTCAGGTTGGGGTTGCCGCGTTGTATCTGTAGCGAATCAATCATCTGTTCCACAGCGCTCAGTTCGGAGAGCGAAGGGGTTTTGTTGAGGATTGACGATTTCAGGCGGATGGACGACCGTCCGGACAGGGGCAGGGAGAGCGTCAGGCGCGGATTGAAGATGTAGCGGCTGTAGTCGTTGCCTGCGTTTTCCTGCCGGAATGCAACACGGGTGACGCCTGCGCCGAGCATGTAATCCAGCTTTTTGATACTTCCCTTCCATTCGCCGTAGAGGTAAGTTTCGCCCTGCTGCATGTTGGTTTCGGTTTGGCTTGCGCCGAACTCCGTGTCGTGACCGTTTCTGTAGGTATTGTCGCTGTATGCCTGCGTGTGTCGCAGTCCGGCGCTGAGGCGGTTTTTGCCGAGTTT
>JAISRS010000344.1 GCA_031273485.1 Prevotellaceae bacterium | reverse complement strand
AAGTCTCCGAGCAGGCTCGCAAAGTCACCGAGCAGGCTCGCAAAGTCTCCGAGCAGGCTCGCAAAGTCTCCGAGCAGGCTCGCAAAGTCTCCGAGCAGGCTCGGAAAGTTTCCGAGCAGGCTCGGAAAGTCTCCGAGCAGGCTCGGAAAGTCTCCGAGCAGGCTCGGAAAATCTCCGAGCAGGCTCGGAAAATCTCCGAGCAGGCTCGGAAACTTTAAAAACATGAGGATGGATGAAATCAAAATTTGTAATTCATAATTAAAAGGCTAAATCTTTTTTTGAGGCGCTATTGTTTCCGGCACCAATGACGCTATGCTGAACGGAAGTGCTTCCACTTTAAGGACTTTAAGGTCCTTAAAGACCTTAAAGTCCTTAATACCCGCTAAAACCTTGTTGCAGGCGGGTTTGCAAGCTGGAAGCCTGCTTTTAGCTTCAGCGTAGCGTCCCGCTACGCCGAACGGTAGTCTGCTTAGCTTCGGGCTATCGCTACATCGAACAAAGGGAACCTACCATAGCACCTCAAAAAAAGATTTAGTCCAATTGATTAATTTTTTTGTCGTTAAAAAGTTATTACTTTTGCGTTCAATTTTACGGACAGTTTTTTAATATGTAACAATGAATAAAGATAGAAATATAATTATAGGTATCACAGGAGCAAGCGGTTCCTGTTATGCTTATCAGTTGTTGAAAAAAATAATCGAAGCCGGTATTTGTCGGGACAATATTTCGGTCATATTCAGCGCTAACGGTATAAAAGTCTTTAAATATGAACTCGGTGATTCGATTTTTAAAGAAGTTACCGACAGTTTCCAAATATACGACAATAGCGACTTCATGGTATCATTGGCATCCGGTTCATCCGACATTGATACATTGATTGTTGCGCCATGTTCCATGGGAACGCTTGCCCGCATTGCCGCAGGACTTGCGTCCGACCTGATTTCACGCATTGCGGACGTTATGCTGAAAGAACGCAGACGATTAATATTGGTAACAAGGGAAACTCCTTTGAATTTGATACATTTGGAAAATATGCTCAGGGTAACAAAAGCCGGAGGAATAATCTGTCCTGCAAGCCCTTCGTTCTATAGCAAACCCGATAATGCGGATTCCATTATTGCCACCGTCACCGAACGAATTTTGAGCCTCTCGGACATAGATTATCCCGAAAGATATAAATGGATGAACACAAGATAAAAGATAGGGAATCTCTAAAAACTCGGTTTTTCAAGGCAGACAAGATTTTTAAACCGGAGTTTACTATAGTAAATGAGGATTTAAAAATTGAAGTCGAACGCAGAAAAACCGAGTTTTTAGAGATTCCCAATTAAAAAATAAATTTTTAACAAAAATGATTATGCTACACAACTCAAATTTTCAGTTTAAAAACATTGAAAACAATCCGCTTCATTTGTTTTGCGGAATTAAAAAATCGCAAAGAAACAGTATTCCGGTTAATTCGGGATTTTTACTGTTATTCCTTTTAATCTCTTTGCTTTGCGCAGGAGTTTGTCCTGCGCAAGCGCCAACGAATCTCACCACCGAACTGCTGGAACATACCGACCGTGTGTTTCTCGACGGTTATCCGGCGGATATCCCCTTGGATAAGCTCAAAACTGCCGTTGAACGTTACCGGACGGCAGCAATCCGCAGTCCGAAACCCTATTTCGGCTGGATAGTGAACAGCAATAAATATAACACACTGCAAACGGCTTATCGTGTTCTTGTTGCCACATCGCCGAAGTTACTCGCCCAAAATGAAGCCGATATGTGGGACAGCAATAAAACCGCAAGCGATAATTCCTCATCGGTGCGGTACGAAGGCAAACCGCTTCAGGAATCAACCGTATATTACTGGAAGGTGAAAATCTGGGACAATTATGAAACGGAAAGCGATTTTTCGCAGGTGAAAAGTTTCATAACCGCCGACACATTCGATGAGGCAACGCCTCGGTATCCTTTACAAATTACCGACGAATATCCTGTGAAAATAAAATACTTGGGCGATAGTCACACTTTTATTGATTTCGGGAAAGACGCTTTCGGAAAGTTGAAACTTACCCTGTCGTCGGACAAAGAAACGGATACGGTGATTATCCGCTTGGGCGAATGTCTGAAAAACGGATTAATCGACCGTAAACCCGGCGGAACAATTCGTTATGCCGAATATCGTTTGCCCTTGATGGCAGGCATTCATACTTATGCAATTAAAATACGACCCGACGGACGAAATACGAATATGTCAGCCGGCGGTTCCGGGGCGCACCCCATACTGATGCCCGATTATACGGGCGAAGTATATCCTTTCCGCTATTGCGAAATCGAAAATTACAGTCACAAACCGGTTGCAACAAACGTCGTCAGGCAAATGGTGCATTATCCTTTCAACGAAACCGTCGCCTCTTTTCACTCGTCCGACACTGTGCTGAATCAGGTTTGGGATTTGTGTAAATATTCCATAAAAGCCACTTCATTCACCGGAACATACATCGACGGCGACCGCGAACGTATTCCATACGAAGCCGACGCTCTTATCAACCAATTGACTCATTATTCGGTCGATCGTGAATATGCAATTGCCCGACACAGTCACGAACATCTTATAAAACATGCAACATGGCCCACAGAGTGGATTTTAACTTCGGTGCTGATTGCCTGGTACGATTATCTGTACACGGGAAATCCGGCTTCGCTGCACAAATATTACGAAGACCTTAAACACAAAACTTTGATGGGTCTAAAGGAAAGTAACGGATTAATCAGTTCCACAACAGGCAAACAGACGCCCGAACTTCTGAAATCAATATATTTCCAAAACGGAAAATTGAGGGATATTGTCGATTGGCCCCATAGCGGGATTCTTGGACTGGGGAAAAACGAGGGTGGAGAAACCGACGGTTTTGTGTTTAAGGATTATAACACGGTGGTGAATGCCTATCATTATGAAGCTCTAAAACTTATCGGCAAAATAGCGGAATCAATGGGAAAAACCGCCGACAGGAATTTCTATGCCAGAGAAGCCGAATATGTCAAATCGCAAATCAATCGACTTCTTTTCGATAAGGATAAAGGCTATTACAACGACGGAATAGGAACGGATCACAGTTCGCTTCATGCCAACGTCTTTCCTTTGGCTTTCGGAATAGTATCTCATAAAAATGCGGCTTCCGTCATGAATTTTATACGTTCGCGGGGTATGGCTGCCATGTTTGCCGCGCCCGCTCTTGTAGAGGCTGTGTATGAAGCGCATGACGCCGAATACGGATTGCAGCTGCTTTCTTCCACTGCCGAACGCAGCTGGTATAATATGATTCGCGTGGGTTCAACTATTTCGCTCGAATCCTGGGATAACAAATACAAGCCAAATCAGGACTGGAATCATGCGAGTGGCGCAGCCGCGGCGTATCTCATTGCCCGCCGACTGATGGGTATCGAACCGCTTGAACCCGGATTCCGCAAAATCCGTATCAAACCTCAACCGGCAACGCTGCAACAGGCAAATATCCGGATTCCTTCGGTAAAAGGCGCTATCGGTGTGTCGTTTGATAATCTGCCCGGCAAAAAATTCTCTTTGGATGCGGAGATTCCCGCCAATGCCGTCGCCGAAATCTGGTTGCCCAAACTTTCAACAAAATACAAACTGAAAGTCAACGGCGTTTCACAAAAAGGCGTCGTTGAAGGCGATTTTATTATTGTCCGAACAGGTTCCGGAAAATATACTTTTACAGTCGAAAAATAAAGGGAACTCCAAAAAACCGCTTTTTTAAAAGTTCTCGACAGTAATTTTCATAAAATTTTTGATGGCGATTCTAAAATATTTCCGATTTTTTCGGAAATATTTTAGAACAGTTACGCAGTTTTCGGTACGCTTCCCGGAAGTAGCGGAGTGTTATACGGAAGTAGCGGAGTGTTTTCGTTGGAGATGGAAGCGAAGTTCCCGTTTTGCAGCGAGGATTCAAAAATTGATGTCGAACATCGAAAAAGCAGTTTTTAGAGATTTCCTGAATTTAGATTGAGATATTCGTCATTTTGTTGATTCGGTACTGTTGTTTTTCTTTTTACGTCTAAGAATATCTATAAACCTGTTAAATTGAGACTGGTAAGAAATTCCTATTCCATTTCTGTTATTGTCCATATCATCGGAGAAATAATCTCTTGATTTTGAAAATACTTTGAAGCGGGTATGTCCGTATTTTCCCAGCAGGACTTCCGCTTCAAAATCTCCCACAAAGCCTCTGTTGGAATGTGTTGCATTACTTGCACTTCCGTTGATTATCACCCGGTTGAAAAGTTGGGTGCTGAAATCGACTTCAAATTCCGAACCCGAACTGTTGCGTGCATTTGCGTTATATCCAACGTTTACGTCAAGCGGTACGGGCAGTTTAAACAGGGAAATCAGGCTGCTGATTTGCGACGACAGCAGGTCCGAAGCGTTGGATAACAGCGCACTTGAGCCTAAATCCTGATTGGCGAGGCTTTGTTCGGGCAAAAATGTTCTTAACACCAGAATCGAAAGAAACTGTTTTGTCATTTTTTCTTCCGTATTGACCAGACTCAGGAATTGCGCCTTTTTTTCCGGGTCAACGTCCTGAATCTCTATATTGAATTTCAGTTTGGGGTTAGTCATTCTGCCTGTTATAAGTATTTGACACAGTACGGGATAATTTCTCAAACTGTCTTCCGGAAAAAGCGCAGATAATGAAACCCGTTCCTTATATGAGGCAGATACATTTAATGTTGCATCCGTAGCGTCACCGTTGAAATGTACGCTGCTGCCCTTGTCTATGAGGAATTTGCGTGAAAGGATGCTGAAATTGGGGAGCGTGAAGTTATAATCTCCGCTTTCGATTACATAGTCGCCGAGAATACTGAAATGGTCAATCGACGGATTTACATTGATTTTCAGATTGCCGTTGCCCTTTGTTTTGAGGATGTCCCCCACTTTCGGGTCAATCAAAATCTGTATTTCCGATTCGGGCGTTACGGTTAAATCAAATCCGATGTCGATATTGGTTTGCGTGTTGGTATTGGCGGAAACCGGCGGCGCTGCGTTGCCCGAATCGGGCAAACTGTTCACAAAAGTGAGAAACTCAAATTCTTTGGCTTGCGAAGTTGAAGACAAAGGTATGTAGAGTATTGAGTTAGCGCCTGTTGCGGCGGTGACAGAGAGATTCAGATGGTCGGCGGTTCCGCTCAGACCTACAACTCCGGAGGCGTAGGCGGCGCCATAGAACAGCGGATTGTCTTTTTCTTTGGTATTCAAACTCATAAAGTTGGTTATATTCGCCTTGGCATCAAATTCTATATTTGTGAAATAGTTATGAGTCAAATCCATATTCAAAATTCCGGTATTTCCCGCCACATCCTTTATTTGTCCGTTACTGATGTTCATCCTGGAGTTTGATATATTGATGTCGGAATTTACAACGTAGTGTGTTTTAATATAATTGACCGTTAATCCCACATCCTTCAGGGTGAGTAAACCGGAAAGACGGGGATTTTTGAGCGTTCCCGAAAGGTCGATATTTCCCTGGGCAGATCCGCTGATGTCCGATAAAATTTTCTGCAAAAAAGGTTCTATCGAATTAAGTCTTAAATCGATAATCTTACAGTTTGCCGTTATTTCGTCGGTACTTGGAACATAATATCCGTTTATTGAGGTGTTTACTTTTTTTGAATCGTAAATCCTCGCAGTGATGTCCAGACGTTGTTTATTGTCGTTCCACATGCTGCCAATCACCGCGTTACCGAGAGTATCGCCGTTTATAACAAGATCATTGGTTTCTATGCCTCCAATAATCACGGGCGTGCCGTACAGTCCCACTATTTCAAATCCTCCCGACACAACCCCGTACAGGCTGTAACCGTTTGATTCTATGTACGGATTCAGTCCCGAAAGCATATAATTATCTACGGTCACAAACAGCGAATCCGTGTCACTTTTGGACACAATTCCCGAAATCTTGATTTGTTGCCCGTTTTGATGAAAATTAAATCCCTGAATATTTAAACTGTTATCGTTCAGTTTCACATTTGCCGATTCCAGTTCCCATTTTTGTCCGAAAAACGTCATAAATGACTTATTTAGATTGATGATTGACGACAGTTTGCCGGATTCGGCTTCTTTTGAAAAATGCGATGTGGTGGAAATATTGGCTCTTGAATTGTTTTTTGAATCCAGAAAAGATATGTCGGTTGCGATTATATTGTTGGAAACAAGGTTTTTGACCTGAAAATTATACAAGGTCAAGCCCGAAACGGACAAATCGCCGAAGAGGCTTAAATCTAAGGTGTCGCTGATGTTATTACACAGGAGTTTAACCTTCGAAATCCGATTTTTTTCGTAAACAATTTTATCCGAAACAAGTCGCAAATCCAGCCTGGAAGCCGTGTCGATAACGAGATCCAGCTCCGAACCGTTTTCGATATATAACCCTGGGGCGAATATTTGCGTAATGCCTTTTACCTCTTTAATTTGCGCTCTTAAACAGTATTCGGATTCGAGGTGATTGACTGATGATGTTTCCGACTGGAGAGGAAACAAATCCGGGATATACTTCTGTGCGGTGTATTTCAGTTGATTGATAAATCCCGACAGATCGTTTGGTCCGTAATATACAGCGTCAATGAAATCGGACTGAAGTTCGAGGTAATTTGTTTTATCTCTGTTGGACAGGACTATATCGCCGAGGTAAATCTCCGTACCGTTATTGTTGTACAAAAGATTGTTGATGTTCAATTTTCCGGAATAATCCAAAATGCTTGCAGATTTGAAATTTGCATTAATTTTTGTTTTCAGAATGGAAACAGTATCTTTTTTATTGAAATGCAGTTT
>JAISRS010000342.1 GCA_031273485.1 Prevotellaceae bacterium | reverse complement strand
GTATTTCGTCTTTGCTCAACATGTGACTGATGATTTTTAATTAAATCCTGAAGACGCTCTTCGCTGCTGCGGATAATGTGTTCATTGAGTAAACGGCTCACTTCGCTTAACTTGCAGTAGTTTTTACCTCCGATTCGCGAATAGCCGACAGTATTTGACGAGCGTAAACACTGCAATGTCCGGGTACTGA
Organism: Prevotellaceae bacterium; assembly: GCA_031273485.1. GTDB lineage: Bacteria > Bacteroidota > Bacteroidia > Bacteroidales > UBA932 > JAIRLF01. The sequence continues at coordinate 7,298 of JAISRS010000342.1, read as the reverse complement.
TTTTCAGAAAACTGCAAACTTCATAACTGTCCACCCATCCTTCCGTAACATCTTTTTCATCCTCGTTCTTCCGATGCTCGATAACGAATTTGGCGATCGAATTGATTTTTGCTACTAAATCCTTGAATACCGGCGATTCCATTGTTATAACTTCCATAAAACAATTTTTTTAAAATTTTGCTGCAAAGGTCGGAACTAAAATCTGAAAACAAGTTTTTTTTTCAAAAAAACGTCGCATCTTTGCACCCGAATTTTATGCAGGCAACGGCTGGACAGAAGCGGTCAAACTAAGCAATAGTTTCAGCCCCAAATCGTACCCCTTGAGGCAAAAAATAGAGTACGCACACTTGTCCGTAGGTTGCGCTACGCTCCACCTACGGTTAATAAAGTGTCGTCCCTGCTGGACTTGGGATTATAAACAATATACTATTACCTTTAACTTGAGTCTGTGTTTCAGGCAGAGCGTATTCTATATTTTGGTGCGGTAGTCATGGAAGATAGAGACATATCCCGCCTGCGGGATATGTCTCCCCGCCTGCGGGAAATGTCTTCCAAACTTGCTCGGAAAGTCTCCGAGTACACTCAAGTCTCCGAGCTTGCTCGGAGACTTTAAAAGCATGAGGATGGACGAAATCAAAATTTGTAATTCATAATTAAAAGGATAAATCTTTTTTTGAGGCGCTATTGCTTCCGGCACCAATGACGCTACGCTGAACGGGAGTGCTTCCACTTTAATGTCCTTAATGTCCTTAAAGTCCTTAGTGCCCGCTAAAACCTTGTTGCAGGCGTGTCTGCAAGCCGGAGGCTTGTTTTTAGCTCCGGCATAGCGAGATGCTATGCCGAACAGTTGAGAAAGGGCGTTGCCCTTTCCTGTATTCCGGACGATTGTGCGATTTCCCCGCTTCAGGTGTGGCAGGGCGACTTTTCTTGCGATTATTAAATAATATTGTATCTTTGCGTCGCAAAAAAAATAATATATTAAAAATTAAATATTGTTGATATGAAATACGATTTAGTAGTAATAGGAAGTGGTCCCGGAGGATATACGGCAGCTATAAAAGCCTCTCAATTAGGGATGAAAACGGCAATTGTGGAATGTGCCGAAATTGGTGGAGTTTGCCTCAACAGAGGATGTATTTCAACAAAAACACTATTGAAATACGCTCAAGTATTCGATACTATGACGCATTGTTACGATTATGGCATTTGCGCCGGAGATATGTATCTGGATGCCGAAAAAATTGTAGGACGATCCAGAGCAGTAACCGCAACAATGAGAAAAGGTATCGATTTTCTTTTGAAAAAAAATAAAATCGAAGTAATTCACGGTTTCGGAACGATTACATCGCCAAATACCGTGGCGGTTTCGGGAGAAGAACAGAGGGAAATCAGCGCCTCGCACATAATAATCGCCACCGGCGCAAGACCCAAAGACAATCCGTCCTTCCCCATAGACGAACAAAATGTGTGGAGTTACAAAAAAGGTCTGTTTCCCGAATACATTCTCAAAACCGTCCTCATTGCAGGTTCCGGGGCAACAGGCGTCGAACTCGCCATGTTCTACAAGGGGCTAAACGCCGAAGTAACCATTGTGGAAACCTTGCCGGCGATTGTTCCGCGTGAAGAACCCGAAATCTCGGAACAACTCCGCAGATCCTTGCAAAAAGCAGGTATCAGGGTGCTGACAAATTCCCGGATCAATTCGGTGAAAGTCGATGACTATTGCTTTGCCGAGGTATCCACCCCGCAAGGGAGTGAAACCATTAAGTGCGACCAGGTTCTGTCGGTAACGGGAGTAGTTGCCAATATCGAAAACATAGGACTCGAAACTGTTGGAGTGGAAGTAGAAAACGGTAAAATCAAAACCGATCCCTACTACCGCACCAACGTCCCCGGCATCTACGCCATTGGCGACGTAATCGACACGCCCGCACTGGCTCACGTGGCGTCTGCGGAAGCAATAACATGCGTCGAAAAAATCGCAGGCCTCGAACCCGATGCGCTTGATTACGGCGTAATCCCCACCTGCATTTACACCACACCCGAAATCGCCTCCGTAGGCTTGAGCGAAAAAGCGGCAAAAGAAGCCGGTTATTCACTCCGAATCGGCAAATTCCCCTTTACGGCTTCCGGCAAAGCGGCAGCAATGGGCAACAAAGATGGTTTCGTGAAACTGATATTCGACCAAAAAACGGATAAACTTCTCGGTTCTCATCTCATCGGTCCCAACGTAACGGAAGTGATTTCCGAACTCGCCCTGGTACAAAAAATGGGAATTACGGGTAAACAATTGATGAAAACAGTGCACCCGCATCCCACAATAAGCGAGGCGATTGTTGAAGCGGCGGCAGCGGCTCACAACGAAGCTATTCATCTTTAAACCCGGACGTTGATATGGATACCGAAGAAAAAAAACGATTGATGGAATATTCCGTAAAAATGCTCGAACGGGGCGACCGTTTCTATGACATCCTGCATTATCTCGACCGCCATGGCGCAGACGAATGTGTGAAAAAGGAAATAATCCTCAAACTTGAGGAACATCAAAAGTCGTTGAAAAAGGAAGAAACTCCGCCGTATCCCGTCTCCATAACCAGGATTGTTTTCGGAACGACGTTTTTTCTTGTGACCCTCTACCTGATGCATCTCGGTATCATCAAATTCCCATGGGCAATGCTGGGATATTTCACCGCCGCAATTGCTTTGTTTGAACTGGTTAAATCGGTTTTAAACCTGTTTAAACGGTAATAATTTATGGAACACTCTAAAAACTGTTTTTTCGACGTTCGACATCAATCTCCAAACCCTCGTCCACAATGTGAGAACTCCGGTTTAAGAATCCTGTCAGCCTCGAAAAATCAAGTTTTTAGAGTTTCTGTTATAAATCTCTCATACATCTTTTCGGCACAAACGCCGGAGGATGTAAACCCGACCCCTTTGGTTCGCGCCCCTTTTCCAATCTATGGGTGAACAACGTGTTTTACAGGGAGGTCGATACAGTAATTAAACAATAATATATATGTTTTTTATAATAAATATTTTTAGCGCTTTATTCAAACCTCTGCGCGCATTATTGAAATCTTTGCGCACAGAACAAACCTCATCATCAACTCTTGGCAGCGGCAACGTCCGGAAACTGCTGTCACAGTATTCAATTCCGGCAATAATAGCAATGACGGCATCGTCGCTCTACAACATGACCGACAGCATTTTCATAGGTCAGGGAGTTGGACCTTTAGCCATTGCAGGCTTGGCTGTCACGTTTCCGTTTATGAATCTGGCGGCAGCCTTCGGTTCACTTGTAGGCATCGGCGCATCTACATTGATTTCAATCAAATTGGGTCAGAAGGATCACAAATCGGCAAACCTTGTTCTGGGAAATGTCCTGACGCTAAATATCATCTTGGGTTTGCTGCTCACCCTGGTCTGCCTGCCGTTTTTGGATCCGATACTGTATTTCTTCGGAGCCAGCAAGGATACAGTCAGTTATGCCCACGACTATATGGAAATAGTTATTCTTGGAAACGTAATCACTCACATATATTTCGGGTTGAACGCAGCGTTGCGTTCGGCGGGATTTCCCACCATGTCGATGTTTGCCACACTGTTGTCGGTAGTTGTTAATTGCATCCTGACTCCCGTTTTCATATTCTGGTTCCATTGGGGCATCAGGGGGGCAGCCTGGGCGACCATCCTGTCGCAGGTGATTTCGTTAATCCTCCAATTAGTCATGTTTTCAAACAAAAAGCACGTTATATACTTCCACAAGGGCATCTATCAGTTAAGAAAAGAATTGGTGAAAAATATTTTTTCCATAGGTCTCTCGCCATTTCTCATGAATGGTTGCGCGTGCATTATTGTTATAATCATCAACCGGGGATTGAGCAAATACGGCGGCGACTTTGCCATCGGCGCCTACGGCATTGTGAACCGGATTGTGTTTCTTTTTATAATGATAATCATGGGATTTAATCAGGGGATGCAGCCTATTGCAGGTTACAACTATGGGGCGAGAAATTTTTTGCGTGTTACGGAAGTAACCAAGCTCACGATTTTATATGCCGTAGGCATTGCCACAGCGGGTTTTTTGGTGTGCGAAATAGTTCCCGGATTAATCATCAGGCTGTTTACCACTCATCAGGAGCTTATAAACGAATCGATTTATGGTTTGAGAATAGTATTTGCTATTTTTCCTTTGGTTGGATTCCAGATGGTTGCCACCAATTTTTTTATGTCGATAGGCGCCTCCCGCAAAGCGATTTTTCTGTCATTAACGCGTCAGGTTCTGTTTCTGACTCCATGTTTATTGATTCTTCCGGGTTTTTGGGGAACCACCGGAATATGGCTAAGTCTTCCCATATCCGATTTTGTATCAACAGTGTTCACCGCAATTCTGCTGATAAGAGAATTTAAAAAATTCAAAACACTGACAATTACTAATCGAAGGTAATTCTGCTAAATCCTTTTTTGAGGCGCCGTGTATAGACGCAATGCATTGCGAATAGCGCCTCAAAATAAAATTTAGGCTTCATAATTCATAATTCAATTAAGCGGTTTTTATTTATATTTGCGGAAAATTATACATGGATATTCGGTTCGATTATTATTTAAAATTTGTGAAAGGTGAGTGATTTTATATTTTCGTTAAATGTTGTTTTTCCTCTTTTTTTATTGATTGCAGCGGGTTATGCGGCGCGGGAATTTAGGTTTGTGAAGGAATCCTTTTTGACGGAGGCTAATAAATTTGTCTTCAGGTTTTTGTTGCCCTTGATGCTGTTTCGTAATATCCATGCGGCGCTGTTCATGGATTTGGATTTTTCTAACATAAGATTAATTTTTTCGGCATTATTCGGAGTTCTCATCACCATAGTTATTTTGCTGATAATAGTTCCCTTATCGGTGAAACGCAAAGCAGCGAGGGGCAGTCTGATTCAGGGGATTTACCGGAGCAATTTCCTGATATACGGACTTCCTCTGGCAGTGAGCATGTATGGAGATGCGGCAATTATTCCGATATCCATGTTGATGGGTATCATTGTTCCGGTTTATAATGTTGCCGCAATTATCATTTTAACGGTCTTTTCCGAAAAAAAATCCATTTCATCAATATCCTTTTTGCAGATAACAAAGGATATTTTGCAAAATCCCCTGATTCTGGCATGTATCGCCGGAGGAATAGCCGGCGGATTCAATCTCCGGTTTCCCGCAATAATCGACAAACCCCTGCACGACCTGGCAACAATGGCTACTCCCATGGCATTACTGATAATGGGGGGCGAGTTCAGGTTTCGCAAATTAAAGTCTAATTTCATGATGGTTATGTTAGCTTCGGCGGGCAGACTTGTGTTTGTGCCGTTGATAGCCATGATAGTTTTTATTAGGATGGGATTCCGAGAAATTGAACTTGCCGTACTGCTGTGTTTGTTTGCAACGCCAACGGCTGTGGTAAGTTTTATTATGGCGGATAACATGGGTTGCGATGCGGAAATTGCAGCTCAAATTGTGGTACTGACAACAGCGCTTTCGGCGGTGACTATCTTTCTGTTTATTTTTGTTTTAAAAACATTGAATTATCTCTAAAATAGAACCTCTGTAAACTCGATTTTTCGAGTTTACAGAGGTTCATTATTACAAATTTTCCCATTTTCCCCATCGTTTATTCACAAAAGTATCTATATCATAAACATTGATTTTGTTTTTAACCGATTCAAACACATAAGTTTTTTCATTATCCGTCAGTCCGAAAGTAATGGAATCCGGTATTCCTGTGATATTGAACAAACATTTGATGTTTAACTTTTTCTTTTGCCTGAGAAGGAAAATATTATCATTCACAACATTTTTCTTAGTTTTACAAACCGGTTTGTATTGACGGGCGTCGCCCATTCCCCAGAAATTTCCCGCAGAATCCGACACAATGACTTTTGCTGCGATGTAGTATTTTTGTTCATCTTTTTTTCCGATCTCATAGCCGTCGGGTACTATCAGTTTTTGCAGATAAACGTTTTGCAAAAAATCTTCTTTATTGAAATTTCCATAATATTTGTATAAAAATACGGGTTCAAGTACGAGCTTCTCCGTCTTCGGATTGCAGGACGATTTCTCCAACAGTTCCAATACTCTTTTATTAAGATCAGTTACCTGCTGTTTATGAAAAAACATGCAATCGGACGTATTAACTATTTCATACTGCTGGGCGAACAACTCGTTTACGGAACTCCCCAACAGTAATACCATTAAGAATTTGATACCTGCAGGTATCAATAAAATATTTTTATTCATTTCAAACTATTTAAACTTTTGATATAACAAACTATTTAACCAATTGTTCCCTAAAGTAAGAATCCGGTAGCGGATTGAAACGGCTGATCGATTCTACAACGAATTAATTATTTTCATCGACTGTTTTTTCTTAGCTACATAAACCTTGACTCCATTTGAATCCTTAACTTTTTGACAATTAATTTCAGCGTTTCTACATTATATTATTTTCAATTTTCCTTCATTTTTATTTAATCTTTTAATATTCCCGTCCGATCCCCAATGACAGTAACCCATAAACTAACCGGAGGAGCTTCGGCGCTTCTCTGTGTGGCAAATTTCACGGAATTACGGGGAAAATAAACCGAATGTGGTTTATGGGATATTAATAACGCTGCACACTGCAAAAAAATACAACGCACAGCATATATATCAGTATATAAACAAGGTGAAAAAACTCCTGTTACCTTTTTTAATTGCAGGAGTATAAACGAATCTTCAAAAAACCAGGATTGAATGTTATCAATGGAAAGACTTTTGAATTTAAGGATTTTCCGCCATCCAAAGGTTTCGATAAAGAATATGTTAAAAAAAGCATTATATATTTGTAAATATAATTTATTTTCAGCACCGTGCGCGCGCGAAACGCCAGGTGGGTCTCTCTCTCTCTCTCTCTCTCTCTCTCTCTCTCTCTCTCTCTCTCTCAAAAGCCATACCAAAGCAGCGATTTACTGTATTGTTTGTCGGATATTTACGTAAAAAAGGACACATATTTTTGTTTTTATTTTATATTAAAAAATGTTCAATATTCAGCAAGAATGTTCAGCATTTTTGCGGCTGCAAAGATATAAATGATTTTTTAATAATCGACTGTTCCTGACATTTTTTTTGATAAAAGCCGGAAAAAGACTAAGGCTATATAGGGAACTCCTAAAAACTCGATTTTTCAAGGCAGACAAGATTTTTAAACCGGAGTTTACTAATTGTAAATGAGGATTTAAAAATTGAAGTCGAACGCCGAAAAAGCAGTTTTTAGG
>JAISRS010000341.1 GCA_031273485.1 Prevotellaceae bacterium | reverse complement strand
ACTACCCCACTCACTCACTATTTTCTTCCCGATTGTACTGGCGCGGGCCCGGGGGGGGCCCCGGCCCCCCCCAATTAGTGAATATCCGATATCAACCCATAATATTTCTCCTTTATTCTGGTGGAAATTAAGTTTGCTGAGAATATTAAAGTCTGAGAAACATCAAATATTTGGAGACGGGAAATCAGTAGAAACCACATCGCAGAGCATACTAAGCCGTTTGACAAAACCACAGATGGGATTTGCATGCATGGACGGATACAAGAGCAGTTTGCTATTTAAGATGCGGGAACAGCAATTGAAAAAATATGGCCAGGATTCACATTTTGTGATTATTGGGCATCCTAAATTGGCTACCCCGTATTCTGTAAAGACGGTGGATAAATTTGTGGCTGAAAGTATTGCTCAACATCATATTTTTGAGACTTTGCAATAATGAAATTTAAAAAAATTATATCATATATTATTTATTTTCTTCCGGAATTTATAGTAAAACCATTAAAGAAACTTTATCGAAAAAGGCAATTGAAACACAATAGAGATCGCAGTATGCAAATAACAGTTTCAAAGGAAGATATAGCCTCTGTGTTGAATAGACTGGATTTAGACAGCGATGTTTTTTTACATTCTTCAATTTCAAACATTGGGCAAATCGAATTTGATATAAAGAGTTTATGCGGACTTCTCTTGGAGAAAATAGATATCAACAAAAACACCTTGCTGGCGTCAGCTTTGCCCTTCCGGGGAAGAACTAAAGATTATCTGGAGAAAGGCATTGTCTTTGATGTAAGAAAAGCGCGAATTGAGATGGGGATTATCAATGTATATTTATCAAGGCATCATGACGCAAAAAGAAGTTTGCATCCAACTCATTCGGTAATCGCTATTGGACCAAAGGCCGATTACTATACAACGGAACATCACCTTGATATTACACCGTTTGGGATTCACAGCCCATATTATAAATTAATTGAGACTAATGCGAAAATATTAATGTTTGGAGTCGGTCCGGAATATCTTACTTTTGTTCATGTAGTGGAGGATATCTTTGGCGAACATTACCCTGTTAATCCTTATTTAAAAAAGGTATATATAGTAGAAGTCATTGATAATACCGGAAAAGTACATTTTGTTCAGACGCGCTGTCATGATTCCTTCAAGTCAATAAAGCGGGATATATATAATTTGTTGCCATATTTTATAAGATATAATGCGATAGAGAGACATAAAATAGGAGAAACGGAAATATCTGTATTGAATGCAAAAACAGTTGTATATGCTTATTATATGGCCTTACTGGATGGAGTATCATTTTATGGAAAATTTCATTTGAAAGATAATTTCAAAAAGGAAATAAATGAACAACTTGACTTATTGAACTCAATTTAAAGATAATAATGGAGAACTATGTCAACAGATATTGTTAAAATAAACGGTGTAAACGTATTTCCTTTCTCAAGTGTAGAAGAGTTATTGAATTACATCGATCAAAAAAGCGGTATCCTGATTGCAATTAACGCCGGCAAAATACACAGAGCCACTGATGTTACCAGAGAGATTATTAACAACAACATTGGCTTTATCGATGGGGTAGGAGCCTTATTTGCTATAAGAAAAAAAGGATGTAGTAATGGAATAATAATAAAAGGATGTGAGTTGTGGCTTGTGATTATTAAAAAATATCTTAAGAAAAAATCCTTTTATTTAATCGGCGGAACCCAAGAAACTATTGAAGGTACAGTAAAAAAGTTAAAGTCGGAATTTCAGGCAATTAATATAAAAAATTATAGAAATGGATATTTTGATACTGATGATGATAAAAAATTATTAATTAAGGATATTATTGAAAAAAAACCTGATATTGTATTTGTTGCTATGGGTTCGCCCAAACAGGAAATCCTTATGCAGGAGCTTAACGATCAGTACCCGGCGCTTTATCAGGGACTTGGTGGAAGTTTTGATTTATATATAGGAAAATCTAAAAGAGCCCCTCAATGGTTTGTCGATCACCATTTGGAGGGGACATACAGATTTTTTAATGATATTTCTTATCCACGACTTAAGAGATATTTGAATGATATTTTGTTTGTTGTAAAGGTCTTTTTAAATTATTATAAGTAGAGGTATAAGCATGTTGTTAAAAAACAAAACGGCAATTATTACGGGTACCAATCGGGGCATAGGCCGGGCTATGCTTGAGGCGTTTGCGGCCAATGGGGCGAATATTTATGCCCACGCAAGAATAGAAACCCCTGAATTTGTTTCCTTTCTGAAAAATCTTTCTGATAAATATGAAGTTGATATTTTTCCCTGGTGTTTTGAATTGACTAATTATGACATAATGAAAGAAAAAGTTAAAGAGCTTATGAGCCAAAAAAAGACAATTGACATATTGGTGAATAATGCGGGTATAATTTATAACGCGTTGTTTCAAATGTCCACTCAAGAACAGCTCCGTAGGCAATTCGAGGTCAACTTTTTTTCAGTATTTATGTTAACACAGTATATTACGCGCTTAATGGTCAGACAAAAGAATGGCAGTATCGTAAATCTTTCATCAGCCGCCGCCCTGGATGGATTTTCCGGCAAATCTGTTTATGGCGCATCAAAGGCCGCGATAATAAGCATGACAAAATCACTTGCCAGTGAGTTGGGTGAATCAGGAATACGCGCAAACTGCCTTGCACCCGGAATAATAGAAACGGAGATGCTTAATACCATGTCTGAAGATGTTCTTGCAGCCACAAGAGCGGCTACTGATTTACGCCGCGGAGGCGCTCCATCAGAGGTTGCGGATGCCGCGGTGTTTTTAGCTTCCGATCTTTCATCATATATAACCGGTCAAGTTTTACGTATTGATGGTGGACTCCTTTAGGGGTATCAAAATACAATATGGATGGTATATCCATAAAAATATGAATAATTCAGGAGAAGTGTATGGAAAATTTGGAAAAATACAATAATGTATTTGTAGAAACCTTTGGCGTGCCGGAAGAAAAACTTCCTAGTTTGCATTACAACACCAACATAGAATGGGATAGTGTGGCACATATGCAATTAATTGCATCAATAGAAAATGTTTTTGATATTATGTTCGATATGGAAGATATTGTAGACTTTAGCTCTTATGAAAAGGGTAAAGAGATATTACTAAAATATAATATCAAAATCTAACCTTTTATTCAACAAAGGAGTTAAAAGTGCTTCTCGAAGGAAAGACCGCAATTATCACGGGTTGTCTGCGGGGAATAGGCCGTACAACGCTTGATGTTTTTATGAAACATGGTGCTACGGTTTTTGCGTGCTGTGAAAAAGAAACTGACGAATTTAATGATTATGTTGCCCCCCCCCCCCCCCATATACAACCCGCTGCCACTGGTACGCC
>JAISRS010000261.1 GCA_031273485.1 Prevotellaceae bacterium | reverse complement strand
TCATTTACAATTGGTAAACTCCGGTTTATCTGCCTTGAAAAATCAAGTTTTTGGAAGTTCCCTTATGAAGAACCCAGTATAAACGACTTGATTTCTTTTTAAAGATCGTGACAGAGATTAAAAAGATATGCTTTGCTGTAAGTTTTTTCGTATATTTGCAGTCGGATTTTCGTCACAAATATATCACAAATTTGTGACGAAATAGAAAGTATATATTGAATGAAGATAGTTGAAAAACAGATAGAAACAAAGATTAAGAATGGCAAACGCGGAAAATTATTTTTCCCCGACGATTTTGCTGCAATCGGCAGTTCTGCCGCGATTCGGCAATCGCTTGTCCGTCTGCATAAATCGGGCGTGATTATGAGAGTGGCGCACGGTATTTATTATTATCCGAAAATCAATAAAAATAAATACATTGAAAGTAAATATCTGCCGCCCTCTATTGATGAAATCGCCTACGGAATAGCCAAGCGCGATAAAATTCGTATTGTGCCGACAGGGGCGTATGCGCTGAATACCTTGGGGCTTTCTACTCAAGTGCCTGCAAATGCGGTTTTTATAACAGATGGCGCTCCACGCCGCATTAATGTTGGCAAAGGCAGGGGCATTTTATTCAAACATACTTCCGAAGCGAGAAGTTTGGCGTATAAATCAAAATTGTTGATGCTGATTGTGTTTGCTTTACGCGAAATCGGCGAGAATAAAGTCACGCCGCAACAGTTGGAAATTGTTAAATCACATTTTACAAATGTTTCTCAAAAGGAACTCAATACCGACATTCAATTAATGCCGCTCTGGATACGAAAGTTTTTATTATCACTATGATATTTAATGATTTACCAAAAGAAGAACGATTAGAGATTTACCAAATTACGCAAGATACGCTTGGTTTGTCGAAAGTAATTATCGAAAAAGACTGGTGGGTAACTGCTGTTTTACGCGCCTTATTTTCATTACCTTATGCTGAAAATTTGTCGTTCAAGGGCGGTACATCATTGAGTAAGTGTTGGGGGTTGATAAAGCGATTTTCCGAAGACATAGATATTGCCGTTAACAGGGAATATCTGGGATTTGTCGGCACACTTTCCAAAACACAAATTAGCAATCGTTTGCGCCGAGCGGCTTGTTCGTTTGTCAGGGAAAAATTGCAATATGATTTGGCTAATCAATTAAAAATAAACGGAATAAATTCTTCGGACTTTTTTGTAAAAGTCAATATTACGCCGATTTCGACCACAGACCCCGAAATAATCGAAGTAGAGTATCAGTCTATTTTTGAAGAACTTGGCTACGTAAAACGTAAAGTGATCGTAGAAGTTAGCGGACGTTCGATGAACGAGCCGTTGCAGGTTGTTAAACTTCAATCCATAATAGACGAAGAATTTCCGAAAGCCGCATTTGCGGAAAAACCGTTTGAAATACAAGCCGTTGTACCGCAACGCACTTTTATCGAAAAAATTTGCCTGTTGCACGAGGAATTTTCCAAGCCACAAGACCTGATGCGGTCGGAACGAATGTCGCGGCATTTGTATGATTTGGCACAAATAATGGATACGTTTGTGATAGATGAAGCGCTTACAAACAAAGAATTGTACAATTCCGTAGTAGAGCACCGTCGTATTTTTGTCGGCTTAAAAGGATTTGATTATTCTACGCTTGCTCCTCAAACCATTAATATTGTTCCGCCTGAAAATATGCTCGCACAATGGAAAACCGATTATGAAACAATGCAAAACACAATGATTTATGGTAATTCACTGCCGTTTCATAAATTGATTGAAAAAATAAAATATCTGAACAAAAGGATTAATCAGATTGCCTGGTAGTTTCTTTCTCAAATATTGTATCTAAATGAATTGATTTTTCTCTTGAAAGAGATTCTCCACTTATTCGTATTATGCCGATTACAAAAGAATTAAGAAATTTATTACTTTCTACATTGGTGAACCCCTAACAGGGTTCAAAACCCTGTTAGGGTTGATTTTATGATTTTTTTCTGCGAAGACAAAATCATGGAAATCATTTAATCAGGTAAATCATGGTTCGGATAATTAATAAAAATGTCATTAAAAAAAAACGTAGCATATAATACCATACTTTCGGTTTCAAACGTAGCGTTTCCCATTATCACCACCCCTTACGTGTCGCGGATTTTGGGAGTTGAAAATATTGGGATTGTAAATTTTGCCGTTACCTACGCATCCTATTTTGCACTGTTTGCCGTTTTGGGGATACCCATGTACGGTATGCGCGAGATAGCAAAGCAGAACAATAATCCGGAAGGTCGCAATCGGGTATTTTCGGAGTTGTTTGTAATAACGGTTCTAAGCACCATTATTTTTTCTTTAGTTTACCTTGTTACGATTTTTTCGGTACCTGCTCTTTACCACGACAGGGAATTTTTGTTAATCACAGGGATTTCGGTATTTTTTGTCCCGTTTAATGTGGACTGGTTCTTTTCGGGAAGGGAAAAATTTAAATTGGTTACTCTCCGTACATTAGCAGCTAAACTAATCGCTGTGGGAGGTTTGTTTATATTTGTACGCACACGGGAGGATATTATTCCGTATCTGATACTTACGATAGCAGCAAACCTGTCCAGCCAAATCTGGAATTTCGGATATATGCTGAAAACGGAAGTGAAATTCCGGTTTAAAAAACTTCAAATAAAAAAACACCTGAACGCCGTACTGGTGCTGTTTGCCTCAAACATAGCAATCAGCATATATACCATGCTAAGTACTTTGATACTTGGTTTTATGTCGGATTATACACAGGTAGGATACTATACATCTGCCATTAAGGTGAGCAATATAATACTGCCAATCGTTATTGCCATGTCGCCGGTAATGATTGCAAGAATTAATACAATCAAAGGAGAAAGTAATAGTCATGAGCAAATTACAAATTTATTGAATCGTTCTTTCGGATATATGATGATGCTGGCTGTTCCGGCAACCATAGGACTAATGATGGTTGCCCCCCGTTTTGTACCGGTCTTTTTTGGGGAGGAGTTTATTCCGGCAACGGTTTCATTACAAATTTTATCGTTACTGATTATCGTTATCGGAATAAGTAATCTCTTTGGATGGCAAGCATTAGTTGCTATGGGACACGAAAAGAAATTTTTAATTGCAGTACTATTTGGGACAGTAAGCAATTTTTGTCTGAATATTCTGCTTGTTAAACCGTATGGCTCGCTTGGCGCGTCGGTAGCTTCCGTGATAGCGGAAATAATGGTGACAGTGGCGACATTCACGTTTGCCTTAAAAGTTATACCCATTCGCATAGATGCCAAAAGTATATATCAACCAATAACGGCAGCATTACCGATTATACCGGTTTCATTATGTATTAATCGTATAATGGAACATAATTTAAGCTATTTGTCGGTAACAATTGTAACAAGTGCAGTATTATACGCTCTTACTATGATATTTATTTTTAAAAATGAACAGGCAAATCAAATAGCACACTCAATTATTGACAAAATGAAAAACAGGTAGCTAAACATTTCACACATATTTAGTTTTAAAATCTCATGAACAAAAAGAGAGAAAATATTTTTGATATAATGAAAGGGGTTGGAATCATCTTAATGATAATAGGGCATGGACCAATACCTTTGTTATTAAGAAATTTCATATTTTCATTTCATATGCCTTTGTTTTTCATTATTTCAGGATTTTTCTTTAAGCCCAGATTATACTATACTTTTTTTAATGATTTCAAACGATTAATATTACCATATCTATTTGTTTGCAGTTTGTTGATCTTGCATGGCATTGTTAAAGACGGATATAAAAATTCTTATTTTGAATTTACCCAATATTGGGTAATTGCTTCTTTGTGGGGGGGGGGCATCTTCAAAAGCACTGTGGGGTTCTTTACCACACATTGGGGCAGTTTGGTTTTTGCTAACGCTTTTTTGGTGTAGATTATTTTTTAATTATTTGTATTCAATTAATGAGAAAAAAAATATAATTATTGTACTGATTGCTATTATAGCAACACTAATCTGTCAATATATTGTTTTACCATTAAGTTTTTTACATGGGTTGTCTGCAATGCTGTTCTATTATTTAGGCTACTTATTTAAGAAATACCGACTTTTCGAAAAACAAATATCTGCTTATGCATTGATAATAATGGGTGTAATATGGCTTTATTGTATTGTCTTCAGCCATCTTGAAATGTCATATTGTGGCTACAATATCTATCCGATAGATGTTCTTGGTGCAATTTCCGGATGTTATTTTACTTATATTTTATGTAAAATGATAAATGAAAACAGATATTTGTCAAATAGTAGAATGAAAAATATTGTGCTTTTATTAGGAAAATTATCTTTACTTGTGCTTTGTTTTCATTGTTTGGAAATGAATACTATTCCATGGAAAAAAATCATTATTAAGTTTTTTGGCGTTTTCGATATACAAGTACACCACTATTTGGCAGCAGGATTGATACCACTTTGTAGATTTACTCTGACTGCTCTTGTTATTTACCTCATTCCGAAAATATCCTTCTGCCGACGATTATTTTCAATAAATAACATTTAAATCATTATGAGGCGATATCATTATCTGATTATTGGTTCCGGTCTTTATGGTTCCACATTTGCCTGTAAAGCCAAGCAACAGGGAAAACGCTGTTTGGTTATAGACAAACGTTCTCACTTGGGCGGAAATCTATATTGTGATAATATGGAAAATATTAATGTTCACAAATATGGTCCGCATATTTTCCATACTTCCAATAAAAAGGTTTGGAGTTTTGTCAATTCTATAGTGGAATTTAATCACTTTCGTTATTATCCGTTAGCCAATTACAAAGGAAAACTTTATAATTTACCTTTCAATATGAATACTTTTTATGCTCTTTGGGGAGTAAAAACACCTGAAGAAGCACAAGCAAAGATTGAAGAACAGCGAAAAAAATCGGGAATTACGGAACCAAAAAACTTGGAAGAACAGGCTATTTCCCTGGTAGGAAAAGATATTTACGAAATTCTGATTAAAGGATATACCGAAAAACAATGGGGACGGAAGTGTACCGATCTTCCGGCGTTTATTATTAAACGACTGCCGGTACGTTTTACTTTCAACAATAATTATTATAACGACATTTATCAGGGTATTCCTGTTGGAGGTTATAATAAATTGATTAACGGTTTACTGTCCGGAATAGAAACAGGATGTAATACCGACTTCTTCGAAAACAGAGAATACTTTGAAAGTATAGCCGATAAAATAGTTTTTACCGGAAAGATTGATGAATTTTATGGTTATCGGTTTGGAAAGTTGGAATACCGTACTGTGAACTTTGAAACGGAAGTGTTGGATTGTGAGAATTATCAAGGAACTGCTGCCGTAAATTATACCGAAAAAGAAGTTCCTTATACCCGGATTATAGAACATAAACATTTTGAGTTTGGAACCCAACCCAAAACAGTTATTTCACGGGAGTATTCTTCGGAATGGAAAGATGGCAGTGAGCCTATGTATCCGATAAACGACGAACGAAATAATTCTTTGTATCGGCAATATAAGGAATTGGCGGATAAAGAAACAAATGTGATTTTTGGAGGACGGCTGGCTGAGTATAAGTATTATGATATGGATAAGATTGTGGAACAAGTATTAAATTTATTTCAATATGAATGAAAAGATAATTTCAATTGTACTTGCGACTTATAATATGGAGCAATATTTAAGCCGATGCTTAGATTCTTTACTGGTCGAAGACATTTTAGACAAGATTGAAATCATAGTAGTAAACGATGGAAGTACTGATAATTCACTATTTATTGCACAATCTTATAAAACTAAGTTTACCGACACTATGATTGTTATAGATAAATCGAATGGGCATCAGGGATCTTGTATTAATGCGGCTTTGAAAATTGCATCAGGAAAATATTTTCGTATACTTGACCCTGATGATTGGTTTGATAGTCATTATTTTGTGCAGTATATTCATAAATTGCAAGATACGAATGTTGATATGATTCTGACAAATTATTCACGCGAATATGTAATTGGTTTTAGTGAAGTTGTCATTAAAGATATTAAAAATATAACACCTGAATATGAATATAATTTCAGAGATTACGATTTTAACAAAAATGGACTGATTAAATTATTAGCAATGCATTGTATTACATATAGAACGCAGTTATTACACTCATTTAATTTTAAACACACGGAAGGTATTTTTTACACAGATACAGAATATTGTTTTTATCCATTAGAATATGTTAATAATTTCATGTATTTAGATATAGTTCTTTATAAATATTATATTGGGAGAGATGGACAATCCGTATCGGAAGTTTCTATTGCTAAAAATAAGGAACATTCGTATCAAATTATCAATAGGATGATAGAATATTTCAATTCTTACCATCATGAATTGAGTGAAATGGTTCGACAAACACAGTTTACAGTAATGAAAAATATTTTGAATTTGTATTACCGTGCTGTTTTAGTGTACAATAAAAGGAATAATGAAGATCAAATTAAATTAAAAAATATCGACATATCATTAATGAATATTGATTATAAATTGTATATGAGTATGGAAGAAGTGAAATATTTTAAAATGAACTATATTAAATCATGGAGGCTCAAAGATATATATTGTAATGAAACAAAAAGATATATATATATTAAAAATATCAAACGTCTAAAATCATTCATTAAAAATTTGATGCGATTTATGGTAACTATGAATAAACAAAGACTTTAAGTTAATTTATTTTTATAATTTGAAAATAAGATTTATAAAATGAGAGTCCTTACATGTAATTAAATTTACATAATCTCTAAAATATATAATGCAAAAAAAGCACTCTTTATTTTCGGCATCCGTCTGGAAGCCATTAAGATGGTGTTTTTAGTAAAAACATTTCAGACGAACACAGATTTATTTGATACAAAAGTCTGTGTTACAGCACAACGTTGAGAGAGGAATAAACCAATTGTATCAAAAAGTTCAGTTATATGAACCAATATGCATACCCGTTAAATACATTAGACAAACCCGCTATTATGAAAGAACTTTTGGGTTGGGCTTATAGTAAAAATGTAATAGGACTTGGACGATGGGGGGAATGGCAACATTATAATTCAGATGTTACAGTAATGAAAGCAATTGAATTATCTTCAAAAATTGATTTCCTATAATGAATCCGTGCAATAACAGTTTTCTGACTCAAATCGGAAATAATTTTATTTTATATGGATAAAATCATATTATCCCGGAATGTATTGTTAAATTAAATAGTTATCCTTTTATGAAATCATCAATAAAAAGCATATTAAAATTTATATATTACTTTTTTTATCGATATATCTGTAACTATATAATTTCAAATATTCCTGTTTGGACTATAAGAAAATATTATTACAAAATAATAGGAATGAAAATTGGCGAGGGAAGTGAAATACACATGTCATTATATACGCTTGAACCAAGAAAAATTATTATCGGACAATATTCTCATATAAACAGAGGGTGTTTTTTGGATGGGAGAGGATATATTACGATAGGTAATAGTGTTTCTATCTCACATAAAGTTTCATTAATAACCGGAGGACACGATAAAAACTCTCCAGATTTTGCAGGTGTTTTTTTGCCTATAATTATTGAAGATTATGTATGGATAGGCGTTAATGTGTCAATTTTACAGGGTGTTAAAATTGGTAAAGGAGCAGTTGTAGCAACAGGTGCAGTTGTTACAAAAGATGTAGAACCATATACTGTTGTTGCCGGAATACCGGCAAAGGTGATAGGAGAACGCTCTAAAGAACTCAATTATAAATGTAGTCCAAATGCATCATTTTTATAACATCAGAGTTCCTGACCTAAAGGAAATAAGATTGACACACTTTTTGACAGTTTTGCAAAAATTTGGCGTCTTTATCAATTAGTTATAAAAAATATTTATCAAAAATGGTGTCACCGCTATTTCCTCAACCTAATTACACATGTTGTTTATTGTAAGGATATTAATTTTATAGGGTCAGGAAGTCCAACCTTGCAGGTCAATTGAATCAATGCACAAAACCATGCTGCGTAAAGTATAATCTTTTGACCAGAGTCAGAAGCGCCTTTTCATTCCCCTAAATTGTGAATTACAAAAACAAAAATCTTAACTGTTTCATGAAGGATTAATAATTGCAATTGTCCAAGTATTTTCTATCTCTTCTCCCGGCGAAGCAATTATCACTGTTTTCGGTTCGGTGAAATCAAGCAGTCCTGTTCCCAAGGGCGTTTTCACCGTAGCTCCCGGAGATATTGTGAGCGTAACCTTTATTTTAGTAATATCTTGCAGTGCAGAGAGCGTTACTTCCACCGTTTTGTTTTCATCGTCAATAGAGGCGGTGGAATTTACGAAAGCAAGATTTTCGTTGTAAACGGCGATACCGGTAATTTCCGCTATTTGATATTCCTCCGGGATGACTATATTAATATCTTCTTCGCATCCCGAAAAAGGGAGCAATACCAAGGCAATTAATAAATAAAATAGATGTTTCATGTGTGAAAAAATTATGAATTATGAATTATAAATTATAAATTATGAATTTATGAAAATATTACCATCCGGGATTGTTCGGAAGGAGTATTGGATTTCGTCCTGTTACAGCGTCGGGTACAGGCATCAAATAATTTTTAGGAGCCTCGAACGATTTGGCGGTCAGCGATACTTTCGTGTAATTGGCTACGGGCAATCCGTTTACCAGAGTATAGTTTATGTCTATGCCATATACATTCTGTCCGATAATTTCGGGACCTTTCCGCCAGCGCATAATATCGAAATAGCGTTTGTTTTCGAAGCAAAGTTCGATGTGTCGTTCCGTGCGGATTAATTCCTGGAGTTCGGGCTGTCCCAATCCGGAAACGCTTGGCAAACCGCCGCGGTTGCGGACGGCGTTCAAGGCTTCATATACACTTGCGTCGGGACCGGAATATTCGTTTTTGGCTTCGGCATACGTCAGCAGGATTTCGGCATAACGCAAAACAATCAGGTTCTGGTCGGAGCCTTCGAAAGGCGTATAGCGATTGGGAGTGCCTCCTCTTTTCGACGGGTCAATCAGTTTTTTCAAGTAATAGCCGGTCATCGTATAGGAATTGGTGCCTCTTTTTATGGGGTTGGCCACAATCCGGTATTGATTCCGGCCGGCATTGTATTCGGGTTTATCGATGGACGAATAAAGTACATCGCCCCGCCAAGAGACGCCGTTGTAAAGGATGGAAGCATAGAAACGCGGTTCCCTGTTTTCGTAAGGATTGGCTGCATGAGCCGGATTATTCCAGTCGAACGGGCTTCCGTCCGCCATGCGAAATTCATCCACCAAATTTTGGGTAGGCGCGTTTCGTCCCCAGCCGCCATACGAACCGTCGGTATTTTCGCCGAAACTGCCCGGATGAGAAACGCCCATCAGGTCGTGTCCGCGCCGTTCTACTCCGGTAACGCCCACGCCGTCGTCCGTAAACTGGATGTCGAAAATGACTTCTTCATTGTATTCATTGGCCGCTAAAAACAAAGAGTGGTAAGCTTCCGCTTTATCCGTTGCATCCTTTCCGAAAAGGCCGTATTTATCTTTCAATTCGCCGCTTATCAAAATGTCGGCGGTTTCGTACGCTTTTTTGAAATATTCACGCGCTTCTTCGCCTGTGATATCCGGCATGACTCCGGCAAAGTAGAGATATGCCGTAGAAAGCATGCCGATGGCCGCACCTTTGGTGGCGCGTCCCAATTCGGTGGAAGGAATATCTTTCGGCAAATAAGTAATGGCCTTTTCAAAATCCGAAATGATGAAATCGACCACATCGGTTTCCTTGTCGCGGGCGTTGAATATTTCTTCCTCATGACGGTTTTGAGCATGGTCGATGATAGGCGTTTTACCATAGAACCGGAAAAGTTCGTAGTAGAGCATCGCCCGCCAAAAGTACATATCGCCTAAATAGCGTTCTTTGTTTTCTTGCGACAGAACGGTCGCATTGTTCAAGCCTTCAATGGCATTGTTGATTTTACGAATGTTGGTGTAGCAATCCGTCCAACGGATGAGGGCGCCCAAACTGCTGGATTTGTTCCATTGCGAATAAGTATATAAATTGCCGCCATTGTACCAGAGGTCGCCGGTCATAAAATTGTCGAAGATAGCGGGAGCGCCGCCGATGTTGTCGCGGGAATTACGGCTCGACCAGATATATAACGGGCCATTGATACTCTGATATACATCGTTGATATACAATTTGATACTATTGGCATTGTCCCATACGCCGCTATCGGCAATTCTGTCGTTGGGCGTAATATCCAAAAAATCTTCACAGGCGCTGAATACCCAAGCAAAGCAGGTAATAAATAGAATTAAATATATTTTCTTCATTGTTTATTGGATTTAAAAATTAGCGATTAAGCCTATCGTTGAAATAAATTGTTGTGGATAAGCTGTAAATTTTTGTGCTTCGGGGTCGAAATCTTTGGAAGCTTTCGAGAAGATGACCCATACATTATAGAAGTTGGCGTAAAGCCGCAAGCTCTCCAAGCCGGCTTTGTGTATCCAATCGGGTTTAATGGTGTAGCCCAAATCGATGGATTTGAGTTTCACGTAAGAAGAATTGATAACCCAAAAATCGGATGTTACATAATTCATGGCAAAATTCGAGGAACGGAGTCGCGGGTAGGGTGCATTGGGATTGGGATTATCCGTTGTCCATGCATTGTAATGGTCGGTGCGGGCTTTGCCGTCGGCAAAAGGCCGGCGAACGCCACGGTCGGCAGACCCAAGATAATAGTTGGAACGTCCGGTTCCCTGGAAGAACAATCCCAAGTCGAAGCCTTTCCAGATGGCGCGCAAGTTATATCCCCACATGATTTCGGGACGCAAGGCAAGTCCTATATGCACGATGTCTTCTCCGTCGATTTTCCCGTCGCCGTTGATATCCACATATTTAATATCGCCGGGAAGAGTGCCGGCATCCTGAAATGCCCAGTTTTTAATTTCTTCTTCATCCGTAAACAATCCGGCGGATTTGTATCCCCATATTTGGTCTGAAGCCAAACCGGTTTGTCGTTTGCGGGGATTGTAGAGTGTGCCTTGATTTTCATGGGTTTCTATCAATTGGTGGCGGGTATAACTGAATACAAAAGAGTTTTGCAAACTAATGTTTCTTGTGATGCGGGTATGATTGGTCAGCGTGATGTCTATTCCCCAGCGGGCGTCTATTCCTGCATTTTCATCTGCCAGATTGATGCCGTATTCTACCGGGACTTCGGCATTGGGAGCCAAAATCTTATCGTTGCGTTTTTCATGATATCCGTCCAGTTCCAAACCTAAAAGCCCGTTCCACATACTAAGGTCGAATCCGGCATCGGTTTTCCAAACGGTTTCCCAAGTCAGGTTCGGGTTCGATTCGACATTGGCGTAAATCCCTTGTTCCCGGACGCCGTTTTGCCCCCACAAGTAACTGTTGCCGATTGTATAGGAAGACATATAAGAAAAGGCTGTTCCGACCGGATTACCGGATTTACCGTAAGAAGCCCGCAATTTGAGGTTATCCACGACGCCTCGTGAAAAATCCATGAAGGGTTCTTCGGAAATTCGCCAGCCGATGGATGCCGAAGGGAAAAAATCGCCTCTTTGTCCCGGTGCATATTTGTAAATGGCATCGTAACGTCCGGCTAATTCAATCAAGTATTTTTGGTCGAAATTGTAGCTTAAGCGTCCTACCATTCCATATTGCGCTTCTTTGGAAGAAGTGCCGCCGAGCGACCATTTGGTGCGGTCGGAAGTGCCGGTATTCAATTCGGGAATCAAGAAATCGGATTCCGATTTTCCTGTGGTTGTCACCATGCTTTCCGTCCAACGGGCTTCAAAAAGTCCCAAGACATCGAAATGATGTTTTCCGAAACTGTTTGTATAATTCAGCGACCCGTCGAATGTGTACCAATCCCAGCGTTTGTATTCCTGCGACAATTGCGGTTTGACGGTAGCCGATTGGTCTATTTTTTCGTATTCGTCATCGGACGTCAGGTTATAATAGACCAAAGGCAATATCCAGTTTTTCAAATCCTTGTGTTGTTTATCGTAGTTGAATGCTACTTTTCCCGAAAGGCCTTTCAGGAAAGGGAATTGCTGTTCAATTGTGATATTGGAAGTGGATATATCGTTTTGGTCATTGTATTTTCCCCGGTTGTACATGGCTTCGTGCAGGCTGATTCCGAGCGAAGACTGGAAGGCGGATAAACCGTTGCTGTAAACATCCGGTTCGCTGGGAATGGCGCGATAGACGCGTTCCATAATATCGGCGGCGCCCAATCCGGTTTGTGTAACAATGTCTTTCATGAAAGAATTATCGATTGATACTTTGGTGGTTTTAGTCGCTTGAATGTCCACGTTGGCGCGGGAAGTGTAGCGCCTGTAATCCTGTCCGTCGAACATGCTATTCTGATACACGTAACCCAAAGAAACGAAGGCCCGGATTTTGTCCGTACCACCCGATACGGATATCGTATGTTTTGTAGCATTAGACGTTTGCATATAATTACTTACCCAGTCGGTATCGGGGTAGCGGTCGGGATTGGAGCCATTGCGGTACAATTCGATTTCATCTGCCGGCATCATTTGACCGGTTAGTCCGTCCATTTCATACGCTTTGTTGCGAAAATCGAAATAATCGGCGGAGCCCATAAATTCAGGCGTTCGCATGGGTTTTTGCCAACTGGTTTCGCCTTTGTAGGTAGCGGAAATCTTACCGGAAACACCGCGTTTGGTTGTAATCAAAATAACGCCGTTAGCGCCTTTCAATCCGTAAGGGGCGACAGCTGCGGCATCTTTCAATACCGAAACGGATTCGATGTCTTCCTGATTCACCCGGTCGCCGGGACGTTCTACGCCGTCAACCAAAATGAGCGGTTCCGACCCCCGGACATAGATTTTGGAAGCATCTGCTCCGGGAGCGGCGCTTTCCTGAAAAGTGATAATCCCCGATACTTTTCCTCCGATATTGTTGGAAAGACGCGGTGAAGGCAACGCCGCCAGTTCTTCTCCCTTAACGGAAGCAACCGCCGACGTCATGGTCAATCGTTTTTGTGTGCCGTAACCGACAACAACGACTTCATCAATCAATTGCGTATTTTCTTCGAGGATAATGTTTAACGGTCCGGCTCCTTCCGTTTTCAACGTCACGGTTTTGTATCCTATATAGGAAACCGTAATTTCTGTAGAGGAAGCGCTTCCATTGATTGTCAAGCTGAAATGTCCGTTTGCGTCGGTGATAGTACCGGTAGAAGTCCCTTTTATGGATACGGAAGCTCCGATAATGGGTTCTCCCGAAACATCCGTTACATTTCCTGTGATTGTGGACAACTGTTGTTGTGTCGTAGTCGTTTCGTTTTTAGTAACGGCATGAATATCCGTTACGGAAAAAATGAAAAGCATCGCCATTATAGCCGCTTGGATACAAAAAGGAATAATCCTTCCGAGCCGGCAAAATACAGGTTTCTGTACATTTGAATAAATAAGTGTTTTTTGCATATTTTACGTGATATTTAGATTAATAAGCGGGACAAATATAGATATATTATGAATTTTAAGAAATGCTAATATTTGCCAAAGATGTATGCAAAAATGCAAATGATAAAAAATTATACGTTTTTGGCAAAAATTAAACCTATCGGACGACCACACAGGTTCGCCCCTACGCTACGCCCGCAATGACGAACGTTTCTCTACCTGTCATTGCGGGCTTGACCCGCAATCCCCCGATAGGCGTTAATCACCAAACGTCGATTAATTAAGGAAAGGCTGATTAACGCTATTCAGGAGACATCTTGAAAAAATACTTAAATTGATGAAGAAGAGACGTTGCATGCAACGTCTCTACACCAAATAAATCAAATAAATCAACTATCATTTATCTATTTTCTTACAGCGGATGCTATTCAGAAAAAACTTGTCGTTGAAGTAACGGAACACATGTTTATCATCCTTGTGCAAACTTCGACTCCACGCCCCTGTTTCAGGACGATTGTAATAAGTGCTACTACTCCAGTAGACCGTAGAGAACCCGTAAGCGCCACCCCAAGAAGCGTTGGCAACTCTGTCTACTAAGAGTCCACTAAAGCCTGATTCTTTGGGTTTAGAAAGGCCGGGAGAAGCGGACGCTTGTTCATTGATTACCAATGGATTGCGCATCATTTGGCCGTGAGTACCATAACGCTCGCCCGCCTCCTCCTCAGACCAAATACTTTCTTCTGTTGCCTCAGAGTATTGACCGTAATTGATAGAAATTTCCCTCTCCAATGCGCTCCATTCTGCATCAGAAGGCAAATACCAACCGACAGGGCAAACATCCTCGTTTTTAGATTCGGCGCGTGATGCATCGCCGGAAATATCCCAGATTCCTTGGACGGGATAGCGGCTCACGTCTAAAGCTTCTTCTTTATTCCGGGCGCCGACCGCAACAGCCCAATTATATAACAGCCCCGGTTTACCCTCGTCGCCACCATAAAAATTGGAATTTCGGGCATCGGTTAATGACATTAATCCAACCGCTGGATCGGTGGTATAGCTTGTTGCAGAAAATGTATAATATGGATCATAACGATCATTGCCCGCTGAGGATGGAAGATTACCTGAATTCAATTGTACATCCTGTTTCTGATTCTTGGTAACAGCCAAATTTTCAGTCATCCAACAACCGGCAATACCAAAATGAACAGCCGTATAAGTAGTACCTTGGATATCGGCAAAGCTGTTGACACAGCAGTCGCGGTCGCCAACCTTAACTTCCAGTCTTATGTAATGCTCGCAACCCTCGTAAGTGACAACACAGTTCAAAACGACGATGTACTCGTGGGTCGGCTCCCCAATCAACCATGTGTCATTTAATACTTCCGGATTGAACTGAATATTGATCGTTTTTTCGTCAAGGTTAGTCGGCGGATTTATCAGGATGTTGTCCGGGTCGTCAATCAACCAAGCATACGTTAATGGAGTACCTTGAGTTCCGACAATAGTATAAGAATAATCCGATCCGGCGTTTAGTTTGGTTCTATCTACTTTCAGGGAATTAGCATAGTCGGTTTGCACAATATCGTAACAATCAGCGCCATTGATATAGAAATTACCCTTAATATCTCTTAGCCCGGTTTGTGACTTTGTTTGGGAGATCGAGCGTTGTTTGGACCCATTGCCATTGGCATACACGGATACCAGATAATCCCTCTCAGTCGCATCATAAGGCACAAAAAAACGACTGTTTTTGCTTCCAAACGTGACGGTGGCAGGCGTATAATCCGAGCCGGAAACCGAGGTCAATTCCCATACAAAATTGGTAGCAATGTCCCAATCGGCATAATCTTCGGGGATATAAAACAAAAAGCCGTTACCGCAATTCGGTCCGCTTTTTTCTATCCCGAACGGATCCATGAAGGGCAGAGGCGGCGGCGGTGTTCCGTCGTCAATCCGTCCCCATTTTTCGCCATCCCATACGTATATGCCCGGATAGACATCGTCATTCACATGCGCTTCGTTATAGACAACCATGCCGGTCGCATCTATTTCCTGTTGCGGACTTGGAGATGGAAGCAACTGAAAAGGCTTTAACCCCGTTAATTTAACATGAGGCAATAATAAGCCCAGATTTTGCGATTCTACCTGCGATAAATCCAGTATTGCCGCGTTGTGCGGGTCAGCAATCTTGCCGATAGTAACTTGAGCTTCTATTGAGGCGGTCGATAAAAACAAGAGTAAAGTAAGCGCCGCGAACAGGCGGCTTGCTGTAGAAATAATTGATTTTTTGTTCATTTTTTTTATTATTTATAAATTTAAAAGTATTGTCATTAATCCCAACAACCCCCAACCCCCTAAAGGGGGCTTTTGCATTCTGCGTCCAATCAAATTGTGCGTCAGCAAAAGCCCCCTTTAGGGGGTTGGGGGTT
>JAISRS010000211.1 GCA_031273485.1 Prevotellaceae bacterium | reverse complement strand
GCCAGCATGTTAAACTCCGTCTGAACCTGAATAATAAATACTGTTGAATCCTTTAGCGTAAGCCAAACCGGATGCGTTTCATCAAATTCGATCAGTGTTTCGGGCGAACCCAGCGTCACAGCGTTCGATAAATCAATAAATAAATATGGAGCATTTTCTTTACAGGAAAAAAGCATAAAAACTGCTAATGATAAACTGATTAATTGTTTCATTTTTATTATAATTTTAATTGTTATTTTTTTCTAAAAACCCGATTTTATTACCTTTTGATTTTCAATTCTGCAATAAAGTCGCAAAGGTATAAAAATATTCGGTTATAGTTTAAAAAATAGTGTTGCCGGGGGTTTAAGGTTTATAAGGACTTTAAAGTCCTTATAAACCTTAAAGACCTTATAAGCCTTAAAACCCCTTTTTGGCATAGCTTTTGTATTAACTGCCCGTTTTTAACTCTTATATGTAAATGATGATAAATAAAAAAATTATTGTAGTCTTATTTTGCCTGCTATCTTTTGGATTAGAGGCTCAAAACACTTCTTCGTGGTCGGTCACCGGACGGGTGATTGACTTCAGCGTCGGCGACGCCATAGAATCGGTGAATATTATACTTTATACGCAGGATTCGGCGTTTGTTACAAGCGCTTCCAGCAATGGCGACGGAATATTTACCCTCAAAACCAATAAACCGGGCGCTTATTTCATATCCGTCACCTCCATAGGTTATGAATCTCAAACCGCCGATCTGAATCTCACAGAAAACAACAGAAACGTAATCCACACCGATATTATGCTTCGTCAGGCGAATCTCACGCTGTCGGAAGTTGAGATAGTAGCCCGCAAGCGCCAAACAGTCTATAAACTCGATAAAAAAGTAATAGAAGCAGCGGGAAATATCTCCGCATCCGGCGGCACGGCAATCGACATTCTGGAACAGACGCCTTCCGTAAGGGTCGATGCCAATGGAGAGATGTCGTTCCGTGGGTCAAGCGGTTTTAAGGTTTATATCGACGGAAAACCCGCCACTGTGGACGGAAGCGCCGCGCTGGAACAAATCCCCGCAGGGCAAATCGAAAATATCGAACTTATCACAACCCCTTCGGCACGAAACGAAGCCGACGGAATTGCCGGAATCATCAATGTAAATACCAAGAAACAAACCGCCGAAGGATGGAGCGGACTGTTGAATGTGATGGCAAGCTCGGTGGAATCGAGAAATATTGACTTTTTGACTTCTTTAAGGAAAAATAATCTCAGGTGGCAAACCTCAGGCGAACTTTCACGCAGATATCTGGTCAGCGATTTCGACCAGCTGAAGCATATCGACATGTCCGACACGCTCACCACCACCCATGCCACGGGAGAAAGAAAGAGTTATGTCGATCTCTACGCCCTGAAGACCGCCATAGACCTTTACCGGTCGCAAACCGTCTGGTCGGCAGCCCTCGAAAGCCGGTACCGCATCCGCAACAGGGGCGGAAGTCTGCATTATGAGGACACATATCTGCCCCGCAGCACGGGCGTCGAAGAATCGGCTTCCTACAATGGGAGTGACTTTGTGAATCTGCACGATTTGACGTTCAGAGGCGACCTGGGATTTGAACATCGTTTTGCGGAAGACGGACACAGGCTCACGGGTTCATTCTTCTCGTTTTATGAAGCCAATGCGATGGAATTTTTCTATACCGACCTGTTTAACACGGACGGAAGCCGAAGTCAGGGACACCGCGCCTGGGAAGGCGAATACAGGGTTACGGCGCAGGGTAATATGGATTATGTGCGCCCGCTGAATAACGGCGGAAAACTTGAAGCCGGATACTACTTTTTTACATATACCGAAGACGGCGATTATAAGATTGATTTCTACAATCCCGCCTCCGGAAAGTTTGAACGGCACGACGAACTGTATAACCGGTATGTCTTCCGGCGCGATATACACGCATTATATACAATGCTGTCGGGCACATACGCGGCTTTAGGCTATCAGGTGGGATTGCGGGGAGAATATATTCACCGCAAACTGGAAAATAACGAAGAATGGGCGCGCCACGTATGGGATAAATTCGACCTGTTTCCATCGGTGCATCTCTCTTATTCCATGGACAAAAGCCGCCTGAATTTCGGATATTCGCGCCGCATCACTCAACCGCAGCTGTTCTACATGGAGCCATACGTTGTTTACGTTGATTTCTATACCGCTCAACGCGGAAATCCCATGATTCGTCCCGAATACATCAACTCCATGGAATTGAGCTACGGCAAAGACTTTGGGGATAATTCCATATCGGCAACCGTTTTCCACCGCATCCGCAAGGATAAAATCGAACGGGTGAGAGTTCCCTACCATACCGGCATCACGCTTGATTCGATGACCAACGTAGGAAACGATTACGCAACAGGCGCCGAACTGTCGAACGTTCTATGGCTCAAAAAATGGTGGAACCTCGACATCAACGGAAGTTTATACTACTATATCATCGAAAACGAATACAAAATCGACGGCGAAGACGAAAAAAGCTGGAACTGGCAACTGTCGGTAAACAATAATTTCGATTTCACCAAAACCACCAGAATGAGATTTGAGGGCTATTATGTAGGTCCTTCGGTAAGCACGCAGGGGAAAATCGACGAATTTTTTTACTTCAATCTCTCCCTGCGCCAACAGTTCCTCTCGCGCAGCCTTTCGGCGACCTTAAATGTGCGCGATATTTTTTCATCCGCCCGATATATCAATACGCAAAGAAGCCTGAACCTCGATTCACGAACAACAATCTACCCCAAATCGCCGCTTGTTACACTGTCGCTTACCTACACGATGAATAATTTTAAATCACAGAAAAAAGAAGAAAAAGTCACCCACGATTTATTTGAAGGAACAAACAGATGAGGTTTTTGTCGCCGAAGTTGGTTTTGCCGCCGAATGGAACGAATTTAAAATCCTGCGGATTTTCACGGATTTTTTTATCCACGAATTACACGAATTTACACGAATTTTTTTGTCACTGAATTAAGCGAAGTTCCACGAATTAAAATCCTGCGGATTTTGCGAATTAACACGAATTTCGCTCGCCGCTCTCGCCGCTCGCGCGGATTTGTAATCCGTGCGTCCGTTGCGCCGCTCGCGCGGATTTGTAATCCGTGCATCCATTGCGCCGCTCGCGCGGATTTGTAATCCGTGCATCCATTGCGCCGCTCGCGCGGATTTGTAATCCGTGCGTCCCCGCCGATGTGCGTGGAACAGCAGTGAACAGACGTTGCGGCACGGGTTGCAAACCCGCGCCAGCGGAGCGTTGTAGGGGCAAGGCGCGCCTTGCCCCGTCCGAATGACGGTGCAAGCCGTACAAGTGACGGCGCTTTTTTACAATTTCAGTAAAGTTTTCCCGGATATTTTATTTTCCAATGTTTTCAGTATTATTTCCAAATCCACATTTGCTTCGGCTTGAAGTCCCAAACATTTGGAAATACCGTTGGCATCCGTGCTTGCTCTTTCGAGCAACGACAATTGGTATCTATTGCATTCGGCAAGCAGTTGATAGCTGTGAAAATGAAAAGAATCTCCTGTTTTGGGTATGGATGATATATGACTGAACGAAAACTCTTTTCTCATGTAGCTCATTAAACAATCCTGCAACACCAAAACCAAATGCCTGTTTAAATTTTCAAAAGTCGAAATTTTATGGTGCATTTGGACTAAAATGGTTTTTGCAGTCATTTTCCAATTTATTCCAAACGTGACATTGGCGTCAAACTCGACCTGTGTGATTCCTTTTGATTTCAAAAACGATTGACGATAATTCCAAACGGAGCCTGTTGTATCAAGCGCTTGCAATTCAATACCCACGAAATCTTTCACTTTTCCGTTTCTTACCGAAGCAAACACATAATCCACGTTTCCGCTGGGAATGGAAATTTCGGGAATAATATGCAGTTCGTTGCCGGGTTCATGCAATGTCAGCAAATGAATGCAGTCCAAAAAGATTTGATTGTTTTCCGTTAAACGATGCGGACAAATGATTACATTATCGTTATTTCTACCATAAGCAACCGTACAGGTTCCTATGGACACGGATGGTTCGCTTTTTCTTGTTTTCACACACCTTTTTTTAACAAACGGACACTGCTGCCGAGCAACTGTAGATGCCCATTTTACGCCTTTTTGCTTAGCGCTTGTTGCGAACAGTTCTACTATTTTTTGATTTTCCATGTTAAAACAAATCCAAATGTAATTGTGATACCCGTTGTTTGGCGATGTTGATATATTCCTCCGATATATCAATACCTATTGACTTTCGGTGTAAATCGCGGGCAACCTTATTTGTTGTTCCCGAACCGCAAAAAGGGTCAAGAACAATACCGTCGGGCGGACAGGTGGATAAAATAGGTATCTTGCACAAATCTTCGGGATAGACGGCATAATGTTTCTCTCTGTTTTGCGTGTCTTCGGGAAGTATTTCCCAAACATCCGTGGGCAACGAACCGTTTTTATTATAGCAAAGGAAATAGTATCCTTTTTCTTTCAATTCCTTAGCCCGTCCCGAAACCCGTTCCGAATCGGAATGTGTAGCCCGTTGCCGGTTGCGGATTATCATTCTAAAATCGGGAATTTCTCCGGTTTCTATTTTTTTCAGAATTTGTTGTAAATCCTGCATTGCCGCCTCTTTTTCTTCTTTGGAAAGAGAGGTGGATAATTCAATTTGTCGTTTATACCGGATACCGCTCACGCCTGTGGCAGAAACCACAGCGCCGTTTCTGACAGTAGCGGTTTGCGGGTTCAAGCGAATGGCTTCATCGTTGTAATAGTAGGAATGGGATTTAACAAAATGAAAAATCATCTCATGTATGTTTCTCAATTTATCGGAAGAGCTGTCCATTGCCCCTTTGTGCTTATTCCACACCACATCGTTGCGCAGAATCCATTTTTGCTCATCCATCATTTTTATCGCAATTCTCCACGGGATACCTTGCAGGGATTTGTTTTTATAAGTATCGCCGATGTTTAACCAAAAAGAACCGGTCATTTTCAGTACTCGATAAATTTCTTTTGTGATATTCAAAAGGTTTTCAATAAAATATTCCTGTTTTGTTTCCAGTCCGATTCCACCGTTTTCATAACATCGCTGTCCCCAGTAAGGCGGACTTGTCATGCAACAATCTATACTCTCGTCCGGCATTTGTTTGAGAACAGATAATGAATCGCCGGTATAAAAAACGGGAGAATCCGAAACGCCGAATAAAATATTTTTCTGCCTTACTGTCGTATCTTCAGTATCTTCAAGTATATTAAACTGTTTTTTTATTACGTATTGATTCATTTTTTGTGTTTTTAACAATATCTGTTTTTGCTCTGCAATTTTCAACGTATTCCCTTATCTGTTGGGATAAAATTTTTAAATAAAACATGAGTGCAAAAGTACAAAAAAGTTTGATGTACCAATGATTTTCTTCATCGGCCGGCTAAATCTTATTTTGAGGTGCTATTGGAGTTCCCTTCGTTCGGCGTAGCGGCCCGAAGGGCTTAATTTTCATAACCGCAGGTCATCGACCTGCGGAAGTAATCGCCGTTCGCGCGGATTTGTAATCCGTGCGTTCCCGCCGATGTGTGTGGAACAGCGGTGAACGGACGCTGCGACACGGGTTGCAAACCCGCGCGAGCGGAGTGTTGTAGGGGCAAGGAGCGCCTTGCCCCTACCGAACGACCGTGCAAGCTGTACAAGTGACGGTGCAAGCCGTACAAGTGACGATGTAAGCTGTACAAGTGACGTTGCAAGCCGTACAAGTGACGGTGCAAGCCGTACAAGTGACGATGTAAGCCGTACAAGTGACGATGTAAGCCGTACAAGTGACGATGTAAGCCGTACAAGGGTTAAAACCCCTGTTAGGG
>JAISRS010000183.1 GCA_031273485.1 Prevotellaceae bacterium | reverse complement strand
TCATCAGTCAATCAATTAAAAATTAAATAAAATGTCAGCAAATAAAATTTTCAGTCCTAAACGGTTTTGTAACCTTATTTACAACGATTTATTAATCTATCGCAAAACCTATATTTTTTCTATCCTGGGGATATGGTTAATCACCTATTTAATCCTGCTGTGGGCTATGACCGTTGATTCTCGCTTCGATATAGTCGATTATTTGGCACTTATGTACATGTACTACATTGTTGTAGGATTCTCAATAGGGAACGCATTTCCCGATTTCAACAATAAAATAAGAACGGCTAATTATTTACTGTTACCCGCATCAACATTCGAAAAATTTCTTTCGCAGTTTTTACTGAAAGTGTTGATTGCTTTTGCGCTGTCGGCGTGCATCTTTTGGATTGACGCCCATTTGGCTAAATGGACTGCTTCTTTGATTGGAATCTTTGGACGAATCGGAGTGATTGCAGATTTCAGTTATAATAAAGTAGTATTTCCAAACATTATTATGACTTTGCTGGACAAACTGTCTGTGATTTTCGCTTTTTTCTCACTTGTAACTTTTGTGTTTTCAATGAGATTATTCTTCGAGAAATTTGCAATTATCAAAACGGTTATTTTTGGAGTAATCATGGTGCTTGCGTTCACGGGATGTATGGTTCTTTGGTCGCATATTTTTTACCCCGAAACAAATGGCTGGGACGTAGCGCTGAAAGGATATGAAATCAACGATGTATCTAATGTATCATGGTATGTATATTTCATTTCTTTCATTTCGTGGATATTCTTTTTGGCAACAGGCTATTATAAACTGAAGGAGAAACAGATATGAGCGTGGATTTTAAAATCAGCAAGAGTATATTTCTGCAAATATCGGACAATATATGTAATCAAATTCTTGAAGGGACGCTAAAATCCGGAGAGAGAGTGCCTTCGATAAGGGATCTAGCAGCGGACTTTGAGGTAAACAGCAATACGGTTCTGCGCGCTTATACTATTTTGAGCGATGTGGGAGTGATTGAAAACAAAAGAGGTATAGGCTTTTTTGTGACCGAAGACGCTAAACAAAACATACTGGAAAGAAACAAAGCGGAATTTTTCAAAACCGATTTGCCAGAATTTATCAATAAAATACAATTATTAAAACTCAATAAAGCCGATTTAAAAGATTTATCGGATATTGTGGAATCTTTAAACTAATAAAACAATCAATATAATGAAAACAAGTAATATCTTAATTATAACATATTTTTTCCTGATATTAAGCGGGATGACCGTTCTTTTTATCGACGATAAACTGAACGGCGGAAAATGGCGACAACAGCGTCGGGAAGGGTTAGTAGAACTGAATGAATTGAAGGTGGATTTACCTCATTTTACGGTTATTGCAGGCAGGGGAGGCTCTGATATCGCGGTATCGTCGGGCGAGGAAAACAAACTCATTATCCATAATATCAAAGAGATACCGCCAGAACTCTATCAAGTGCAGAACGACACTTTATATATCAATCAAAAGAATGAATATAGCGCTGTGAAAATTATTTGCAAAAATATCGTTTCCATCACCGCCGAAGGAGGCACGCGCATAGATATAAACAAGCTGTCGTCCGATATATTGCATCTGAAAGCTCGCAGAAGTCGTTTAAATCTGCGCAATTCCAGTATCGGCACGATTAATCTGGAGGCGAATAATGCGACTATCGGCATCGATCATCTTACTATTGACGTTCTGAACGGACAGTTGTACAATAAGGCGAATTTTGACATGTATGGTTCTAAAATTCATCGTATTAATATGGAAATAAGCGAAAACAGTCAATATCACGTATCAAAATAACGGTTTAAGTTTTTTTAAAAATTCCTGAGGGACTGTAAGGAAATAGTGCAACCTTTATTTCTAAACAGTTCCTTAGGTTTTTTATCTACCGTTGCAAAATTATGAATTAAAAAAAACCGCTTGCGCGGATTTGTAATCCGCGCGTTGAAAGACGGGAAACAGACACGCTTGCACGGGTTACAAACCCGCGCAAACGAGCGGGGGCACGGGTTACAAACCTGCGCAAGCGAGCGGGGATAATCTGCGTCGTCTGCGTGCCGAATTGACCTATAATTTCAGATTAAACAGGGCAAATGCGAGTTTTTTTGCTACGCCTTCCGGTTGAGTATAAATGATTGTAGAGTTTTCGACAATTTCTGTTCCCCAGGCGGTTTTTACGCTGTAGCGTATCACATTTTTGTCGCCGACTTTGCTGAAAACCAAACTTACTACAGGGTTATTTTCTTTATCGTCCGCAACAAGATCCAGGTTGAAAGAATTTAAATCGGAAAGGATTTGTTTGGAATGTTCGCCTCCTTTAATTTGGGTATTTAGTTTGAACTTCATTCTCACGGAGCTAAACGGTACCAATTGCGGATATGTGACATAGAATTGATTTCTGAATTTTGCGAAATTCTTTGTTGTTCCCGACTCTTTATTTGCCATCGCCAGAGCTTCATACAGGCGCGCCGAATAGAGTTTTTCATATTCATGTTCATTCACTCCCATATCCTGATTATATATATCTTCCAATACTTTCAGCGCCTGTCGCGAATCTCCTTTTTCGAGGAGAAGTTTACCTTGAAACAGTTTAAAATATTTACGAACAGGTTCTCTTTCGTCTGTTTCTGCCTGTTTGCCGAATTCTTTAATAAAATAACTTCTGCCGTAATCTTTCAGCATATAAAATATTTCGTCGTAAGATATGGTAGCTTCGGAGGCGAATAATCTGTAATATACTTCTTTGCGTTCGGGATTTGATGACAGTTGGGTAAATATAAGCATTTTGGCGACGTATTGTTCTAATTTGATTTCGGCTATTTGCTTCAGTTTCGACGGCGACAGCCAGTAGTGTTTGTTCTCGAAACGCACAGCCGCTTCTTTTCTTTGCAGATTCACCAATCTCAGGATGCTGTGACTGAACAGATAATGGCTCTGTCCCCAGGTTGTTCCTATATGAACGTCGTTAAATTTTGCGGCTTTGTCAATGCAAACTTTGCTCGAATCCAACTGACCGTTATACATATATGCCCTCGCCAAACCTATATTATACCAGCCCCATCCGGGTCTTACGCCTTTTTCCTTTATATACAGGGACAAGTCCGAAACGCTTTTCTGGGGCTTGGCTCTCATAACATCAAGAATACTCATGTAATAAATTGATTCTTTAAGCCGATATTTGTCAAACTCCATACTTTGGGCATATCTGAAAAATGAGTATGATTCGTTAAAATAGCCGTTTACAAAGCAGAATATTGCATAATTATTATAAGGGAAAATAGTGTACGGTTTCATGTAATCGTAGTACATTGCGGCGGAATCCGGCTTGTGCAAATAGCTGTATATTATGGAAAGATAATGATAGACGCTCATCTTTGAGCCTATTATTCTCATATAATTCATTACCTGTTCATTTTTCGCCGCGTTTTTATCTATATATTCCAGATTTTGTTTGAGAAAATGGAGCGCCGCCATCTCATTTTCTTCCACCGAATTGTAGAGGAAATCGAATTTCTTGGAAGTATAGAATCTGTTTCTGTGATAAGTCCATGCGATATAGTTATTTGCGCCGAGTTCGTCGTATTGGAAATTCCATGATTTATATCTGTTCAAGAGCCAGATAACGGAATCGGGACGTTCGACATTACTGTAGCAGTCCATCAATTTATCAACAATTGCAACATAATCGTAAATACGTCGTCTGTGAGTTTCGTAATTTTCCGCAGAGGAGTAAGCATCTCTGAGAACCGACACATAATCTTTTTCAAACAAATCCAGCGCCTGTTTCAGCGGTTTTGACGCCTGCCGGTATCCGTCGGCATCTCCCGACCTGTCGTATCGATACAATCCTTCAAACATGTATCCCAGATAATAATCAGGGTCTTTTCTGATAAATTCTCTTGCCCGCAGCATTACCTCGTTTGAGGAATTATACAGAGCAATTTGCAGCTCGTCTCTTCTCAGGTCGATTTCGTATCTTGCGGCGGAATTTACCTGAGCATTTGTTGTTGCGACGCCACAAAGTAATAAAAAAGATATTATTACCTTATAATAAACGCTATATAACTTATACATTTAATGAATACAGATTTAACTTGCTTAATCTTGTGATTTCTTTATTGACTATATTTCTCAACGCATTTTCTTTTGCTTCTTTGTTTTTGAATATAAGTCTGTGGTTGAGTACGGGAATTGCAAGGCGGAAAATATCGTCTTCCACAACAAATCCGCGTTTATTGACCAAAGCATAAGCGCGCAGGCATTTTATAAAGATGATGCCGCTGCGGGGCGAAGCGCCTAATACTATATCCTTGTGTTCGCGGGTGTGATTCACGATATTGAACACGGATTTTATTATTTCTTCATGCACAAATGTTTCTTCGGCTTTATTTCTGAGGTCGAAAATATCGTTCTCGTTAAGAACCGTTTCCACATTGGCGACTTTTTTATCTATATATTGATAGTTACGATACACCTCCATTTCCTCGTCGCTGTGGACATAACCAAAGGGGATTTTCATGAAAAACCTGTCTAATTGAGCCACCGGCAAGGGATACGTGCCTTCGATTTCTATAGGATTTTGTGTTGCTATCACAAAGAACAATTTTTCGAGCGGATAAGTTGTATTTCCCACAGTTATCTGATTTTCCGCCATACATTCCAGCAGCGCCGACTGCACTTTCGGCGAAGCTCTGTTGATTTCGTCAGCCAGCAGCACATTGCTGAAAAGAGGTCCTTTTTTAAATATAAATTCCTTTATATTATCATCAAAGAGATGTATTCCGATTAAATCCATCGGCAACAAATCGGGCGTAAACTGGATGCGTTTAAACAGCAGTCCGTTTTCGGCGTCTTTTCCGGAAATCGACTGGGACAGTGTTTTTGCCATCACCGTTTTTCCCGTGCCCGGATTATCCTCTATCAGTATATGTCCGCCTGCCAAAAGAACGCTGGTTATCAATTTCAGCTCTTCTTTTTTGCCTTTCAGCACATCTTCCACATTAGTAA
Source organism: Prevotellaceae bacterium (assembly GCA_031273485.1). Taxonomy (GTDB): domain Bacteria; phylum Bacteroidota; class Bacteroidia; order Bacteroidales; family UBA932; genus JAIRLF01. The sequence goes on along the minus strand of JAISRS010000183.1, from coordinate 181 downwards.
AAAGGGTTTCCAAACGCGATGAAAAACCGTACATTTCGGATGATTTATCCGTTAAAATATCTTCAACATTTTCAGAAACAGTGTTTTGTTCCTCTATAACATTATTTAATTCTTCTTGCATATTTCTGTATTTATTCAATTATTATGAACTTTTTGCGGGTACAAATTTCGTATTTTTTTT
>JAISRS010000182.1 GCA_031273485.1 Prevotellaceae bacterium | reverse complement strand
CCGCTGCATACCGAAGCCTCGCTGCTGGGTGCGATGGAATCGGCAGGTAAAGAGGTGAAAGACGAAGCAGAGCGTGAAGCCATGAAAGAAAGCGGTATTGGAACGCCTGCCACCCGTGCCGCCATCATCGAAACATTGTTCGCTCGCGACTATATTCGTCGTGAAAAAAAGTCGTTAATTCCGACCAACAAAGGTCTTTTGGTTTACGAAACAGTTCAAAACAAGCGCATTGCAGACGTGGCGATGACAGGTGGGTGGGAAAATGCGCTGGCACAAATTGAACGTGGCGAAATACAGCCGGAAACATTTAGTAGAGCCATTGAAACTTACACGCGGCAAATCACAGCAGAACTGCTGGATACGAAAATTGAAGTCACTGACAGCAACACCCTGATTTGTCCGAAGTGCAAACAGGCAAAAATCCTTTTCTATCCCAAAGTGGCGAAATGTCCCAATGAGCAATGCGGACTGATAGTTTTCCGCAATGTGAGCGAAAAACAACTGTCCGATGGGCAAATCACAGACTTGCTGACCAAAGGCAAGACTGCCGTCATCAAAGGCTTCAAAAGCAAGGGAGGGAAATCGTTTGACGCTACGTTGAAGTTCGATGAAAATTACAGGATTACGTTTGATTTTCCAGAGAAGAAAATGGGGAAAGGGAAAAAATAATACCTTTGCTACGAAAATCCACAATCGTAATGGTTTTACTGTTTCGATTGGATTTTAGTGGTGAGCCTCGCTGGAGGGATTCAGCGGGACCTTTACCTATGTATCCACCAATAAATATCACTTGATACTAAACATTTTTCAGTTTAATAGTTTTTATAAATTCTTCTCCAATACCACTACAATAATCTATATTAAATTCTTTGCAAGGGACATATGCGAGTGCAATTTGTGGATATTTCATAAAACATTGATATACAGAAATTGCGCCCGTTTTAGGACCTAAAGAAGCTACTATCAAATTAGAAGATTCAAGAATATTTTTTATTTTACTTTCTATTATATCATATCCCCAAGTAGCATCATATTCATCTATATTAAAAACTTCAGGTTTTATACCATACTCACAAGAACTGCGTTGATTACATTCGCCAACAATTACATTTTGTGGCTCATAATAATTTACTAACTGTATGACCCTATCCTCATCGTACCCAGTCAAAACAAAAAGAGTCGTTGGTTTACCAAACTCCACAATGCCTGAATGTTTAAATAGTAATTGTGGTATGCCAGGGTCTTTGCTTAACCATTCATTTGAGTATTCTCTTGGTTTATAATATAATACCGTTGCTTGCTGAAATCTTTGTTTAAAAAAGAAAAACAATGTCCAAATAATACTGCGTGGCATAGTCGTAATATCAATATAGATAGTCGTATTGGCATCTAAATTTCTCGCAAAATTTTCTAATGTACGCCACTTTTCTACTTCGGTATTTGGAATACTTAAATCTTCAGAAACAATGTTTTTTATCAAGCAAGCGTTCTTTATCTCTGAAATCCTTTTATGCGTTTCACTTGGGTGGGCTGATTTCTCAAATCTGAACAAAAATACTTTGTTCAAGTTCTGATATTTTTCAATATCTTTCTGAAAACCGAGAAAAGAACGTTCTTCCCAACTTGGAAATATGATTAATATATCATTCATAATTATTATCAAAAAGAGATTTTTGTACTATTTCTTCTTCTTTATCAGTATCAGAAAATGGGATCAAAGCATTATTGATTGCCGCATTCCATAAATCCGTTACTTTCAACGATACTCTTGAATATTGTCCATGAGGGTCTAATCCTCTGCTTGGAAATAACAATCGATTAGGAACATAGTATTTTTCTTGTTTCCCCAAGTCTTTTGCATTTCCTATTCGAGTATACAAAAGCTGTGCTTTTCTTGCAATATCAAGTAATTCTGTAAGTTTAACATATATATCTTCCTGTTTCATTAGAGATATTGAGAATACTATGGCTCTTGGCTCTGATTTATGTTCCAATAATCTGCGTTTGAACAAAATCATTAGATTATCAAATAATTGATAAATGCATTTTGCTTGTTGTGTATCACAATTCTCAATTTGTTTATCTAAATTTCTCATTCTCTCCCAAAGATTTTTACTTCGATTAATTATTATTTCATCTTGAATATGTGGAGGAATTGAATTAATTAAATCTTTTTGAGAAGACAACTGAGCATCATACATCCAATAACAAGGGTCTAACAAATTACGAATGACACCTGTTGAAATATCAACTATCATGCTAAATCCAGAATATGGTGGCAGATTTGCTTTCTTTGCCCTACTTCTATAATATTCAGCTCGTTTATATTTATAAACATAATCATTTATTTTTTTTGTATTCCCTTCCTCGTCTATATTGGGGTATCTTTTTAAAGCTTCTTCCTTTACTTTCTCCTCAGCTTTGAGCATCGCTTTAGTGAAGTCTTTATTTTCAGGAAAGAATTCTTCAGGGGTAGGTGATATTCCAATATTTTCAAGCCTTTTTGCAATAATATTTGTCGCCATTTCATAAAAATCAGAACCTTTTTTCTGGTATGGCTTTTCCATATCTATTGAAAGATAATCATGCCCTTCAAAAATACTTCCCCCTGTTGAAGTAATAGATAGTGGACGATTAACTTTCGTTGTTGCAACTTTAAAACTAAAATGAGATTGGTTCCTGTATGCAATCCATGAATTTAATGATTTAATTTGATACAAATTCATATCTTGGGCATCATCAACCATCAATAGAAAATGACTGTTAGCTAAAATGTCTATTTGCTTTATCACTTCAATAAATGGAATAGCCAAAGAAGCAAACGACATTGTGTTATTATAAAATTCACTATTACCATAGTTGTTTATATACTTTTGAGTTTCTATGATTTCTTTCTGTATATATTTTTTTATTGCTGTGAAATAATTTTGATATTCTCTATTTAATTCAATTCCTAATATATATTCTATGTCTTTGTATAAAAAATCCTTATTTTTTATATGCTTTATAATTTCGGGAATGTTTTCTAGTGTTTCAACTATAGCATTTACAATTGTAAGAGTCAAATAATGCTCACCAACTACAGACCGCTTGAATTCATCATCAAGTAAAAGATATTCGGGCTTGTAAAATAAAGGATTTTTGCAAGGAATATGAATGCCTATTTTGGAGAAATCTACCGGGATAGAGTTCCTATAAGATTTTTTATATTGAATCTTAAAGGAATTATATAATAAGGTCATTGTCTTACCAGACCCTCTTTCTCCTAATAGAAATATATTTTTTTTTGATTGAATAAATCTGGAGAAGTTATAATCTTCTATATAAAAATCAATTATATCTTCATCTGGAAGATTGTTTGCTCCCTCATATTCAAATGGATTTTTTCGTTGATTCATAATTCTGAATTTTTCTTTAATAAATTTATCATAGAATTGATATCTAAGGACGAGAACTTCTCAGTTAATTCTTGTATCTCAATATCTTTCTCCTTCCGAGGTACAACATATTCATTATCTAGCACAACTTTATCTATATCTATATCACATGGAATCTTATTAGCATAAAATTTAAATATTACTTCTGTTCTCTTGAATGGAGATAATAATTCAGAATAATACTTTGCATATAATCTTTCTTCATTCAATTTGATTATTCGTTTATATATGAAGCCCAAAAAGGTTTTTAATATCTTCCAGTCAATACTTTTTGACTTCTTATCATTTAATTCTATATGATATGTTAATACAATTCTATTTCCACCTCTATCTATCTGGACATTGACCTGTTCTGCATATTGATGAAATATTTTAGAGTCGACTATATATTCGTCTTTTTTATTTTTATAATCGGATGTTCTTTGATAACCTTCCGCCAACTCATCAGCAAAACGAATTATACACGCAATATCTCGTAATTTTATGGGGTGTCCATCAAGATTTGTTGGCATCCTATCTATATCTTTTAAAGTATCGGTAGAACCTGATTTTGTTATTCCACTATGGGCAGAAGCTCCGGTAATTATTAAATGTCTTTCTTGGTTGTATTTAGTATCTCCATTACGCACTTTATTGTATACCTCAGCGATTTTTGCTTTATCATGGTGCAATTCTCTTCCCTCAATATTACCTACATCATGAAAAACAGCAATTAGACAAAGACAATATATTTCCAAACCAGTTAATTTGCAAAGTCCATCATCTTCCAATAAAAAATAAGCATTTTGCAATACATTCTGTATATGACTCGCATCATGGTAAGAAATATCAGGTTGTTTTGCTTTAATCTCAGGCAAAATGTTATCAATTATATAAGTTCTTGCTGATACATAATCTGCATAATATTCTTTTGCTTTATCTTCTCCAAACTCTGTTTTTAGAGAAGTTAGAAGCTTTTGCTCTATTTTTTGTTCACTCCACATAATATTATTGATAACTACATATTTGACTGAATATTGCTTTTGATAAAAGAGGTGGTACAGCATTTCCAACCTGTTGTTGCTGAAATCCAACACTACCTACAAATACAAAATTATCAGGAAAAGATTGTAATCTTGCCGCTTCACGGACAGAAAGTCCTCTATCTTCCGTTGGGTGAATAAGCATATTCTTTCTATAATTTCCAATGACAGAAGACGGTTTATCTTCTTTCAACCTCAAATAAATACCATCATGACAGCGAGAATGGTCCTTATAATTGGACATCAAATTATTAGGAATGTTTTCCCAATTTCCACCTTGTGGAATATGTTTATATCGTTCGACTACTAAATTAGAATTTCTTGTAACATAGTTACATAAAGAGGTTTTGCTATTACCTCTTAACTGTTTTGCATACACGGAATTTGGTTTTGTCTTATATTCAAGTGAATAAAAGTCTGCACCATTACAAAGACTAGGTAAATCACTTATTGCATCTTTTACGGTTATAATATTCGACTCCGTTACTTCAGGAAACTGGAATTTAATACCATGTTTTGAACCAACGAGAAAGAAACGTACTCGTTTTTGTGGAACTCCAAAATCAGTGGCATTACATAGTTTGTAATTTAAAGTATATCCTTCCTTGTGGAAATTATCCAGAATTTGCTCTAAGAAAAACCCTTTTTCTGTATGTAATATTCCACTAACATTTTCTAAAACAAACCAGTCTGGGTTCCATAATTTGGTTATTCGGGCAAATTCTTTAAAAAGCCAATTCTTCGCATTATTTTTGTTGCGCGTCCTTTGATTGGAGTATGAAAATCCCTGACATGGCGGGCCTCCGAAAAGTATGGTGGTATCTTTTGATGTTTTTATAGGTATTTCGTGTAAATTTTGAATATCCTCATTAAACATAACAACCCCCCGATGGTTAGCAAGAAATGTATCTGCTGCATACTTATCTTTTTCCACAGCAAATTTCACATTAACGCCAGCCATTGAAGCACCTAACGACATGCCACCTACACCGGAAAATATGTCAACTCCAATCATATCTACAAAAAAACATACTACTATTCTTTTCGTGCGAAAACTCCGGCAAAGATACAACTTTATTTCGAATATGTTTGCTAATACTTAATTTATCAGGTGCCTTTTTTCAGAAATGCTGTGTTTCAATACCATAAATCACTTTCTATTTCCATATTTTCAAACACATTCCATTTTTTGTCCGTTGCTACGTTTTTCCCCTTTTTTTATAGTAAAAGAGGAACCTGCAGTTTTTTATGCTCCCAACGCAACTTAACGACACCACCGGCGCAACTCATAGCCACTTACCTGAAAATCAATTCATTCACCAAGTTTTCTTTTCAATTTTGCTGTCCATCACTAAAATCAAAAAAATATATGAACAGCAAAAACAACCACGCGCCGGACATATCTTACTTCCGGTTATCGCTGATAGAGTTTCTTCGTGAGAGCTACCCTGAACGGCTGGAAGACAACAGTTTTATTCTAGCCTGTACCGAAGCGGCGACGGAAGCCTACGAGCAGTCTATCCGTAATGGTGACACTGCCCTTGAAGCTACAGAGCAGGCAAACGCTGTACTATTTAACGGCTTACACTTTTCCATGCACGACACAATCAAAAATATTCTCTGGAACGAGTTTGCCGACGAAGTACCGGAAGATGCAGCCAGAGATTTAGCGATGCAATTGCTTCCCGCATGTGTACCCGTCTTTGCCTGTTATCCCTTGTCGGAGTGTTTTGCTGACGAACCTGAGTACGAGTTGCTTTACACGGAATTAACCGGCACCATTGCCCTTTATCTTGAAAACCATGAGTTACAATAAAAGGATGCATCTGCAAACGAATACAGAAGCGATTCGCATAGCCTTCGCGCTCGACAGGGAGAAGCGCGGGGCAACGGAAGCGGAACGTTCCATACTGCGGCAGTACAGTGGTTTCGGCGGGATAAAATGTATCTTAAATCCGGCACAAACCGAATCGGACAAGGCTTACTGGAAGCAGAGCGACATGCCTTTATTTCCTTTGGTAATGGATTTGCATAGGCTTATCCGGGCGAACTCAAAAAATGAGCAGGAGTACAAAAATTACTTCGGCAGTTTGAAAAGCTCCGTTTTAACAGCGTTTTACACGCCACCGGCAATCATCCAAACTCTTGCCGACAGTCTGCATGGGAGCAACATTAATCCGCGTCGTTTCCTTGAACCGTCAGCGGGCAACGGTGCATTTGCCGATGTTTTTAATCAAACATTCCATCCGCATGAAACCGTTTGTTTTGAAAAAGATTTATTGACGGGCAAAATTCTTTCACACCTGCACTCCGGTGATAAAGTGCATATCAGTGGCTTTGAAGAAATCGAAAACCGTCCTGACAATCAATTTGATACGGTTGCATCCAATATTCCCTTCGGTGACACAGCTATTTTTGACGTGTCGTTTTCTAAAAGCAGCGACTTAACAAGACGACAGGCTACTCGTGCCGTTCACAATTATTTTTTTCTCAAAGGGATAGACACGCTTCGAGAGGGAGGATTGCTGGCATTTATCACTTCGCAGGGAGTGATGAACAGCCCATCGAACGAACCTGTCCGCGAGTGGCTGATGAAGAACACGAACCTCGTATCGGCAGTCCGTTTACCTAACAATCTGATGAGTGATAATGCGGGAACTGAGGTAGGAAGCGATTTGATTATTCTTCAAAAGAATAGTGAGAAGGTGTTGCTCACACCTGAAGAACAGGCTTTTATCAAGAGCCGTACCCTGTCCAATGGCATCACCATAAACAATTATTTTCAGGATTTCAGTCGTGTAGTGCATACACAATCAAAGATAGATAAAGACTTGTACGGTAAGCCGGGACTGATTTTTCTGCATGAAGGCGGGGTTCAGGGCGTAGCGGCTGACTTAAGAAAAATGTTGTCGGAAGATTTTTCAAAGCATTTGAATAAGGAATTATATCAGGAAAACATGCCTACCGTTAGCACATCAATCCGGCAAAGAAATGTAGAAACGATTGAAAATAAACTGACAGCAGAAACTCAATCTCCGTCATTAGCAGTAAAAGTCGAGCAGCACCCGTTAATGACCCTTTACGACCTTTTCGGGTTCAGTGAAGAAGAACGCAAGCAATTGAACACCGAAAAGAAGGGTCAGAAAGGACAGAAAGGGAAAAAGAGATCATTACCCGTACAGGGAAAGCCAATACAGCTTGATTTATTTTCACAGCCTGCGCAAACGAAAACGAAAACGGAAACAGGTACAGCCAATCCGGTTTATCCCGTTTTGGACGTGCAAAAAGAAGCATTGGAAAGGCAAGGTCATTTGACCATGGAGAAGAACGGACAGGTTGGCTTTTCGCAGGAACGTTACCGTGATAGCGAAGGAGAGCGCAAGCAGTTAAACATCGGAAAGAAAGGAAACAAGAGATCATCACCCGCACAGGGGCAGCCCATACAGCTTGATTTATTTTCACAGTCTGCGCAAACGGAAACGGAAACAAGTACAGCCAAACCGGTTTATCCCGTATTTGATGCACGGGAGGAAAAAACGGCAAAGCAACAGCGTGAGTTAGAACAGCCTTGCCCTTATTCCGGTACTTTGGAAGACCATCACAGGCAAGGTTCGTTAGTTATGGAAAAGACCGGACAGCTTGGCTTTTTGCAGGAACGTTACCGTGATGATGCCATATTCAAATCATTAGAATTGAATTCCCTGCAAAAGCAAAAAGCGGAACAGTATATCAAACTCCGTGACACCTACCATACACTGTATAATTATGAAGCAACGGCATTAACAGAAAGTAAAGAACTTCGGCAATCGCTCAATGAACTGTACGATACGTTTGTAAAACGCCATGGAAACCTGAACGACCATAAAAACCTTGACTTAATCAAAATGGATGCGGGCGGGACGGAGATACTGTCATTAGAACGTTCCGACAATGGCAGGTTGGTCAAAGCTGATATTTTTTTACAACCTGTTTCTTTCAATCCCAATGAAATAACTGAAGCTGCTAATTCGATGGAGGCATTATCCGCC
>JAISRS010000180.1 GCA_031273485.1 Prevotellaceae bacterium | reverse complement strand
ATACCCGGTTCCCGGTATTTTTAGTTATTTGAACCGGAGCAGATCTCCGGGGCATTAAACAAGAGTTTCGAATCAACCAGATTAGTGGACAAGCCGATTGTCTACTTTTCTAGACAGATGCAGGTTCCCATAGGGGGTATTTCATATTTGTCCGGTATGTGATACAGTGGTCTTGAGGCGATACTATGTACTTTCTCTTGTCCTTAATTCAGGCACAAAGGAATTCCCGGTATGGACTAATGGCTCTTAGTGTAGTGGTATTTTTGGGTTTTTATGTCACTTCCGGCCTTATAGAGCGGGCGTATGACGTCCCCGATCCGAATGCGGCGGGTAGTTATTTCCAAAATCGCATAATTTTAAGGGATGTCCGATGAATCCTCGGGACCTGCTTGCGGCCTTGGGAAAAAATATTTTTGAGCGTATCATTGAAGACACAAATCCCGGAGACGACTTTCTTCTATCAATTATAGACCCTTATACCTTCGATAAACTAAAAGAAAAAACCGGAGATTTTCAACAAGTAGAAAGGGCGCTGAAATATACAGGCAGACTATACAGCGTCCCGGATGACTATACCTCAATATCGACGGCTTCATTGCAGGTGTCTTTGATTTATTCCGATGTAAATATAACCGACGACAGTTTTTATTCAAAGGTAAAAGCGTATTATCCAAATCTAACAGAGAACCTTGATATACTAAGGTATTTTGAAGGCTTTCAGGAGCAGTTATGGGAAAAGGTAAAAAATGTTTTTTTAAGAAAAGAACGCCATCTTCGTATACCTCCGCGAAAAATAGGTTCCGGTAGATATGTCCAATTCCCAAAATCCCAACAGCTTATTCGCTGGCGTGAATTGGTTGAATACGCGGACAAGTTCATTGAAATTAAACTTGAACCGGGCAGGATTCTGTCCCTGGAAGATTTTTGTGATAAAGTATATATAGAATACAGAGACGATTTTTCCCGTGAAGAAAATGAGGTAATTCGGAAAATAGTGTTTTCATTTTATAATAAATGGGACGGCCGCCAAACTGCTGAAATAAGAACCTATAGATTTAAGACGCAAAATTCAATAAACGGAAAACCAATCCGGCAGCCCGGGGAAACAGAATTGACAATTAATTTCAACTATGAGGAGGTATGTATTTACAAAAGGGGCTGTAAAATATCAGAAGATGATTTATTGAAGATGTTTCCAAACAAAAATATTATACCGTTTGTTTTTATTGAGGATTATGAGGATTGGAAACATACAAGAAAAATTTTACAGACCAAGGACCGGCTGCTTGTATTAATCAATAAATCATATAAAAAATACCCCCAATATATTGAAAGAACAAAACGTGATGATTTAAAAATGGAACATTTTGATATATTTGTTTTTGAAACCTGTAACAGCGAAGCCGCAGAATTTGTTAACCTTGATTTTGATAATAAGGAAATTTACACGATAATCGGCGGAATTAAAGCTAATAATAATTATAATTTTGTCAATAATGTTCTTGGCTGCTGGTATGATTTCGCGCTTCCAAGGATAAAAATAAACGCCCCTTCCCCAACCAAGGTGTTTATTGATTCCGAAGAAATAATAATTGAAAAAAATCAAGTTGATTTATCTAATCTTATATCAAAAAAAACAAACCAAAAATATCAGATTGAACCGCGCAGGCATTCATTTCAATGTGCTGGCATTAGTCCCGCATACTTTTTTGTCGAAGAATATAAGGCTAATGCCGGCGCCGCGATAAATCACGGCTGGATAATAACCGCTAATGATTTACGTCCGGTAAAGAAGGGTGAAAAACCCAATATCATAGGGTTAAAAATCAAAAAACCGAATGAGATAACGGATAATAATAATTTGAGGCCGTTTTTAAACCCAATTGATTATTTACGGAATAGACTCTTGGATCGTTTTTTAGACAAAAAACTAAAGGCCATTGAGAGAAGGAGAAATTATGGTTATTGAAGGAAAGGTGTTTTGGGGGTTCTCGGATATTTTACCCAATGGCAAGGCATCACGAATAAAAGTGTATGGAGAAAAAAACGGAGATGTGTTCAACAAATTTTCAACGGGTACAAGGGCTTTTTTCCCGCCCCATGGTAAGGTTTTTTATCCCGCCCCATTGAATTCATATTGTTCATTTCAGGTGGTACGGAGCGCCGGTAAAATTGAAAATGGCGATGATTATATTGTTAAATCTGATTCGCTAAAACCTCTAAAATACTATAACTTAATAAGAAAACCCGCTTTGTCGTGCCAATCATTACCATTGGAAGAACTCCAAAAAATAGGCATGGACAGACAAGAAGGGACATATTATATCCACATTATAAATACAAAAGAATTGATAGGGCCTTTTGTCAAGGACCATAGAGGCTTTTTACCCAGAACAGGCAAAGAAGCTAAAATCTACAATGTATCATCCGGTCTTGACAACCTATTACCGGACAATGATAAACCTGTATTTCTTAATGCCCCGGACGTCTGTTTTGATGTAAAATCAGAGATCGATTGTATGTCCGATGAGCAGCTGCGGGAATGGTTTAGAAACAAATTAAAAGAAATACAAGGGTTTTCAACAGAGAAGGAAAACGCGATAAGGATTATGAAAGAAATGCTGAAGGAAAAATCACTTTCAAGCGCCGACGATCTTGATACCGTCCGGTTTGAGCGTGTGCGTGAAAACTTTGATCAGTATTTATTTTCTTATGAAGAACTCAAAGACCTTTTTATAAATGACGGTTTCGATAAGATTAGCCAAAAAATAGAGGCGATGCGTTCTGAAATAAAACAGGAGTACGAATCATCGCTCCTCGGGGAACTAGAGCATTTGAATGAAGAAAAAATAAAATTGGGGAGTGAAAAAGATATCGTTTTTTCTGAGATTAACGAAATGAAATCGGAGAAAGAAAATATAGAAAAAGAAATAAGATTACTGACTGAAAACCGTGACTTATTGATGCTTCAATTCAGGACAAGCGCCCAAATGGGCATTCATAACGCGAATGATACCGGCAGGTTGGATATAAAATCTACCTGCTATGAAATTCCAAAAGACGGAAAATCTTTTGCTGAACTCAAAGCTATTGACGACTCCTATGAGGGCCTTGAACTTCATTATCGCATTATAGAAAAGAATCTAAACAGGGCAGGATATGACGAGGGATTGTTTAGTCTTTATCAAGGCGATGAAAGCTCCCTTTTAAAGGCCCGGGCGGTATTTATACCCTGTATATCCTGGGCTTATATTTTCGCGCAAAGTATTGGAAATGCAAAAGTATACGCGATGCATGTGGAACACGACTGGCTTCATTACAGGGATTTTTGCGAGAACGGTCTGCTTTCTATTTGGAACGATGCGTCAGAAGAAAAAGATAAAAATTACATCCTGGTTTTGGAAGATTTTAACATCACACAGCCTGAATGCGGCTGCACTCCGTTTCTTGACGTTATTAATGGTTATAGGCCGATTCTGGAAGGAACCGATCTTGGTTTACCGAAAAACTTAAAGATTTTCGCGACCGTCATACCCCCTAATGAAGAAAATGTCGGACTAAGACTGTCCGAGCGCTTATTTCGCAAATGGGGACGGTTTGGTGATTTTACAGATATCAACTTTATGTATCCCATGGAAAACAAACAATTTACTCCCTTCGGTTATTTTGAAGCGGAGGATTTGACCGCTTTGTATGATAATGTCATACATCAGGGAGGGAAATATTTTGGTACACCATAGCGGGCAGGCAAATCAAATATCCTCGTTACGGGCCGGGATTATTAAATACCTTGAGGCGTCTCAGTTTGCCTCATGGAATGTTCTTAAAAGGAATATCGGCGGCCTTTATACAACTCTTTTTGACGAGTCATCACCGGGTGAAAATTTAGAGTATAAAATTCTTTATCCTTTATTGAGAGCCGGTGTAATAGAAACCGCGAGACGGCCGGAAACAGGAAAATTGGTATACTGCCTTGGTCCCCATTCGATAATAGAAACAGAAGATAATTACGCGATAGAAGTCATTCCGGCAAAAAATCTGTGCAGGAAAATCGATCGGCCGCAAATGAATAATTACAGAAATAACAAGGCAGGCCGGAAAGATTCCTTGACGCTATTAAAAGCGATCCCGTCTTTACGGACGGTTATTACCCATTGGGCAGCCTCTGAAACAGAAGTATATTATATTTACGAGAGATTTGAAAAAAACCATTTTAAAACCGCCCGTGACAGGTCACTTCCAAATATTTATACCAATCGGGACAAGATCTACTCAAACAAATATATCAGGATTGAAAACGGAATGTTACATCTTATTCCTGAAATTCAGGATAACATTGACGGTTTTAATATCGCTCACTGTTATCTTGAGATAATTAAAAGACATTTACACTTTACTTTCAACAGAAATAACAAAGAGTTGATTTGCCGGACTTTTCATAGTATGCTTCCCATAATAATATGCCGGGCCTTAATTTTGTGTGATCCGCCGGTATTGTTAGACGGCAGAATCTACGGCAATGGAAATATGACAATCAATAATATTACAGAGGATCATGTAAAAGAACTAATTCGTATTTTCGGAGAAACGTCCGTGGAGGTAAAAAAATGATTAATCCGGTAGAAATAGGCAATAATCTCAAAGAATCCTATCTGCGATATATAAAGGCCGGGCTTCCGCTTATGGAAGAATA
>JAISRS010000152.1 GCA_031273485.1 Prevotellaceae bacterium | reverse complement strand
GGCAGCAGCGACGCATGTACTTCGGTTTTTATGCTGTTTTCCTGAAACAGTTGAAATGCGGCGATTTGCGCTACGGACGCAAATACTACGATTATCAGGAGGGGACGATAGTATTTCTTGCGCCCGGTCAGGTGATCGGCGACAACACCGGCGAGTATTACCAGCCAAGCGGTTATGCGCTGGTGTTTCATCCCGATTTGATTCACGGCACGCCGTTGGGACGCACCATCCGCGAGTATTCCTTTTTTTCGTATGCCTCCAGCGAGGCGTTGCATGTATCCGAAAAGGAGCGTCAAATTTTGATGGATTGCTTCTCGAAAATCGAATACGAGCTGGAACATGCGGTGGACAAACACAGCAAACGGCTGATTGCAACAAACATCGAACTGTTTCTCAACTACTGCACCCGCTTTTACGACCGGCAGTTCATCACCCGCGATACGGTTCACAAAGGTATTCTGGAAGAGTTCGAGGCTTTACTGAACGATTATTTCCAGTCGGACAGTCCGCAGGAGTCGGGATTGCCATCCGTAACGTACTGCGCCGACCAACTGCACCTGTCCGCCAACTACTTCGGCGACCTTATCCGTAAAGAAACGGGCAAATCGGCTCAGGACTACATCCGGACAAAAATCGTGGACATCGCCAAAGAAAGAATCTTCGACACAAACAAGTCCATCAGCGAAATTGCCTACGACCTCGGTTTCAACTATCCGCAGCATTTTACACGCCTGTTTAAACAAAGGGTGGGACACACGCCGAAGGAATACAGGGAGGTGAATTAGGTGCGGCGGCTGGTCATCGGAAAGTATTTCAAACGGGTGGTCGGGGTTGCGCTGAAAGAGTATAAAAAACGGTAAACGGCGGTGGAAACGGTAGAACTCAATCTACCTTTTTCCATTTGGTCGCTTTGCACTTCGGGCAAACGGGTAATGTATCGTTTGATTCTTCGATAATTACGGTTTTGCCACACGTTTATTTCAGAAGACATACAGGTACGTCGCCAACGACATACCGAACTAAAATGGCATTGGGTAACGAAGGTGTGAAAAACCAGCCAGTAACAAAGGGCGCTATTGTTGAAAAGAATGTTGCCGGAAGCGTTTGGATTAAAAAATCAGTACTTTTGTAGTCGATTAATAATGCGAATATATGTGGTCAGATAAAGATGGGGCAATCAAAATATTGTCGCATCTTGCCAAAGAATATGCGGTTATGGTCAATGTGAGGGTAAAAATTGTGGAGAGGTGCCGGATGCAGGTTTTGATAACTAAAAATAATTTGTAACTTTGCGCCATGAATGGATTGGTAAACATCGATTTTTGGAAACGACAATTCGGATTGTATCCTATTCTCATGAATCCTAAGATTATTGAGAGTAAGTTTCTTATGCTCAATGGTGGAAATAAAGATTTCTGTCTGCAAACCGATTTATTGGTAAACGATAAAATTTCGTTTTTTTCTGATTCTTGGTCTGCGAATACGAAAAATTTCGTCGCACTCGATAAAGATTATGCTCATATCTATAACTGGTATGATGATAAGATGGAGTCACATCAATTGAAGCGGATAGAAGAAAATCCGGACAGATTTTATGACTATTTGTCGTTGAAATCGTATAAAACCCCAAGTGATGTTGTCTCTTTTATCATTGATGTTTTTCGGCGATTGCGTAATTTAACAAGAAAAAGAAATCCTGATGAAGCACTGAATTTGTTGTTTAAACTTTTGATAAGTATTGAAGAAGATTATTCGAAAATAGATTCGTTGAAGTGGGAAATTGCCGATGTCAAAGTACCATCCGATTTTGATCGTTATGTCAATTTAGTCAGACAAGGAGTCAATTCCATACCCCCTAATCGGGATTTAATTTTACGCCATGTATCAGGTGCATTATTTCAGGAAGCCCATAAAGAGATTCTTTATTTTGACCCTCAAATGGATTTGTTTGGTGGTTATTCCAATAAACTGATAACCAAAAATGACAACTATTCAAGCGTACATTATACGCCGCCATATTTGGCAAGGTCTATTGTCGAGAACTGTTTAAAGCAATTTGATTTGCAACAACAAAAGAGTCTGAAAATTTTTGATCCGGCTTGCGGCTCTTCCGAATTTCTGATTGAAACGTTAAAACAATTGAAGAATTTGAACTATCAAGGGAAAGTAAAAGTGATAGGTTGGGACTCTTCCGTAAGTGCTGTTTGCACTGCAAAATTCTTACTGAACTATGAACGGCTAACACAATGGAACAATACCAATTTGGAGTTTGAAATCAAACGAGTTGAAGATTCTTTGAAAGAGCAATGGGATAGCGATTACGATTTGATTGTTATGAATCCGCCGTTTATGTCATGGGAACTGTTGGAAGGCGGGGATAGAAATGCCATATTAGAAACATTAGGTTCTTTATCCGGAGGAAAGCCAAACCAAGCCGCAGCGTTTTTCTATAAAGCCGTAAAATCATTACATGCAAATGGCATAATTGGTTGCGTTTTACCGTCAACTATATTTACTTCCGATTCTTACATTAAGTTGAGAAATGACATAAAAGAAGAATTATCCTTAAATATATTGGCTAAACTTGGAAATTATGTTTTTGAGACTGCATTGACCGATGTTAGTTTTTGCATTGGTAAAAAATCAACATCCCATATTTTGCCTAAGTTGATATGGTGCAAAAATGAAAAAGGAGTTGCACCGGAGGTATTGCTTGAATTGAGAAAAATGGAATCGGCTAATCGAACTACGGTTGATGGGAAAAATTGTAGTATTTATATACCATCCCGTTTCCCGATTGTTCCGGATAGTTGGAAAATTATTTCATCGAAAGAAGATAAATTTCTAAAAGATGTCAACCGATTTGTTTTTGATAAACAATTAACAACTATTTCAGAAGTGTTTTCGGTTCAACAAGGCATCAGAACTGGAAATAATAAAGCATTTATACTCTCTGTTAAAGAATATAATACAATTCCTAAATCCGAAAAAAAGTTCTATAGAAAAGTAATTAACAATGATTCGATTAAAAATGGTGTTCTTAAACTAGTCGATTATATTTGGTATCCTTATGATTCCCATGGTATAACTATATCTAATGAAACAGAATTTCAAAAAGTTGCTCCAGCCTCATACAAAAGGTTGTTGACATTTAAAGAAAAATTATCAGAACACCGAGCAAGAAAAAATATCAATACATGGTGGTATTTAAGTGAACATAGAGCTTGGTTACGGAAAAAAGAAATAAGGATTTATTCTACCGAATTTGGAAAATCCGATTCTTTTGCAATAGATGAATCCGGAGATTTTGTTGTGGAACGCGGATGTGCATGGATACCTAATGAAAAATTCGATATTGATGATTATTATTTCTACTTGGCATGTTTTTCAAGTGATATTTTCGATTTCCTTTTATCAATTTATTCTAAACAATTAGCAGGAGGTAATTGGTATGATTTAGGAGCGAAATACACA
>JAISRS010000123.1 GCA_031273485.1 Prevotellaceae bacterium | reverse complement strand
ATGGAGCTTGATTATACATATTTAAATCTGCCTGTATTTGCAAACAGCAAATATATCATCGGATGGATGGATATGAGATTTTACGAGCAATTAAAAAACAAACCGCAGCTTAACGGTTCTACAATGGCAATACTTGAAGAAGGAGGATATATATTAAGTTTCTATCACCTGAAACAAAAAAGATGAGAAATCCATGAAATATGAGTTTAATTACGGCTAAATCATTTCCTTTTCGGCGCTACAATTCGGAATATACCCCTGTTTAATCACGCAGTACAATAAAAAATAATACTGCTGTAATATATTTACAAACAAGCCGTTTATGTGTCATATCCATGTCCGTATCCCAATATTTAATCAATATCTCTAACGTGGTGACAAGAAAAAGATTAATTTTGCGGGCTTAAAATTAAATACAATTAGATATTAATAGATATTAGACATAATGGCAAAGTTTAGAGAATATAAAGAATTAAATTTATCCCAAATCAATAAAGACATTCTGGTGGAATGGGATAAAAACAACATTTTTCGTAAAAGTATAGATGACAGAGCCGGTTCTCCTGTTTTTGTTTTTTATGAAGGACCGCCTTCCGCCAACGGAATGCCCGGAATACATCATGTTATTGCACGGTCGATTAAAGACATTTTTTGCAGGTATAAAACAATGAAAGGCTATGTGGTGAATCGCAAAGCGGGATGGGACACGCACGGATTACCGGTTGAACTCGGCGTCGAAAAAGCATTGGGAATCACTAAAGAAGATATCGGCAAAAAAATCTCTATCGAAGACTATAACGCCGCCTGCCGCACTAATGTGATGAAATATACCAAAGAATGGGAAGACCTGACACGCAAAATGGGATACTGGGTCGATATGGACGCCCCGTATATCACCTACGACAACAGATATATAGAAACGCTGTGGTGGCTGCTGAAACAACTCTACAACAAAGGACTTCTCTACAAAGGTTACACAATCCAGCCATATTCCCCAGCCGCAGGAACAGGACTAAGTTCTCACGAATTAAACCAGCCGGGCTGTTACCGCGATGTGAAAGACACTACCTGCGTCGCCCAGTTCAAAGTTGCGGACGATGACCTTGACGGGATAAACAGGATATTCAACATCAAGGCAGGTAATAACGCCTATTTCCTCGCATGGACAACAACTCCGTGGACACTGCCTTCAAATACGTCCCTGGTTGTTGGGGCGGACATAGATTATGTTGCGGTGAAGACATTTAATGCCTACAACGGTCAGCCGATAAACGTCATTTTAGCCGAAGCGCTCCTGTCGGCGCACTTCAACAAAAAGGCGGAAGTCGCCGACGACGAATCCTTAGACGGATATAAACAGGGCGACAAGCTCGTGCCGTTTAAAACGCTGGGAAGATGTAAGGGACATCAGCTTACGGGAATAAAATACGAGCAGCTCATCCCCTGGGTAAATCCCGGCGAAGGAGCGTTCAGAGTAATTGCGGGCGATTTTGTTACAACCGACGACGGTACGGGTATAGTGCACAGCGCTCCGACTTTCGGCGCCGACGACGACCGCGTTTCCAAAGCCAACAACGTCCCGCCGTTGATGCTGATCGACAGGGCGGGAAACCGACGCCCAATGGTTGATCTCACAGGGAAATACTTCAATATCGACGAACTTGACGAGGAATTTGTGAAGGAAAAGGTCAATGCGGAATTATATAAGGAGTTTGCAGGGCGTTTTGTGAAAAACGATTATGACCCGACGCTCACCGAAAACGACCCGTCCCTGGATTTGGATATATGTCTGATGCTGAAACAGCAGGGACTTGTATTTAAAATCGAAAAACATATACACAATTATCCCCATTGCTGGCGCACGGATAAACCCATTCTCTACTATCCTTTGGACAGCTGGTTTATCAAATCCACCGCAATGCGCAACAGGATGATAGAACTCAATAATACAATAAACTGGAAGCCCGAAAACACCGGTACCGGCAGGTTCGGCAAATGGCTGGAAAACTTGCAGGACTGGAATCTCAGTCGCAGCCGTTACTGGGGCGCGCCCCTGCCGATCTGGAGAACCGACGACGGAGCCGAAGAGAAATGTATCGGCTCTGTGGAAGAATTTGCGGAAGAAATAGAAAAATCGCTCCAAGCGGGATTCATGGACAAAAATCCCCTTGAAGGGTTCAAGGTAAAGGACTATTCAAAGGCGAATTATGACACGATAGACCTCCATCGTCCGTATGTCGATAAGGTTGTTCTTGTGTCGGATTCGGGCAAAAAAATGTACAGGGAATTAGACCTTATCGACGTTTGGTTCGATAGCGGAGCGATGCCTTACGCTCAGGTGCATTATCCGTTTGAAAACAAGGACGGGATAGATTCGGGAAAAATATTCCCCGCCGATTTTATTGCCGAAGGAGTTGACCAGACAAGAGGCTGGTTCTTCACGCTTCATGCCATAGCAACAATGGTTTTCGACAGTGTGTCGTTCAAAAATGTAGTATCCAACGGGCTTGTGCTGGACAAGAACGGTAACAAAATGTCGAAACGTCTCGGAAATGCCATCGACCCGTTTGAAATCATCGAAAAATACGGCTCGGACGTGCTGCGATGGTACATGATTACCAACGCTTCCCCGTGGGATAATCTGAAGTTCAACATCGACGGAATGGATGAAGTGAAACGTAAATATTTCGGCACTCTTTATAACACGTATTCGTTTTTTGCGCTGTATGCAAACATCGACGGGTTCGACAACTCAGCGCCTCAAGTGCCGGTTGAGGAACGTCCGGAAATTGACAGGTGGATTATTTCGCTGCTGAATACCCTGGTTGATGAGGTCGATAAAAATTATTCCAACTACGAACCTACCAGGGCGGGAAGGCTGATACAGGATTTTATCAATGACAATTTAAGTAACTGGTACGTGCGTCTTAACAGAAAGCGGTTCTGGGGAGGCGACAAGGATTCGAAGGATAAACTTGCGGCGTATCAAACGCTGTATCACTGTCTGGAAACTGTTGCGAAACTCTCGGCGCCGATAATGCCTTTTTATGCCGATTTACTGTTCAATGACCTCAATTCGGTTTCGGGAAAGGACAGTTGCGAATCGGTGCATCTAAGCCTGTTTCCCGTGTGCGACAAAAGCCTTGTAAATAGCAGTCTGGAGGAAGAAATGGCGCTGGCGCAACAGTTGTCGTCGATGATTTTAGCCCTGCGTCGAAAGGTGAATATCAAGGTAAGACAACCGTTGGCAAAAATGCAAATACCAACGCTCGACAATGTTCTGCAGGAAAGACTCGAAGCCGTGAAACAACTTATACTTAGCGAAGTCAATGTTAAAGAACTTGAGTTTGTGAAAGACGCTTCGGGCGTCCTGATAAAGAAAATAAAGCCTAATTTCAAAGCCCTGGGAGCAAAGTACGGCAAACAAATGAAGGATATTTCCGCCGCTATTGCCGCCATGTCTCAAAATGACATCAATGACCTTGAAAAGAACGGAAAGTTTGTAATTAATCCGCCCTTCGGCGCGGCGGAACTGTTGCCGGAAGATGTGGAGATTACTCCGGAAGATATTCCGGGACAGTTGGTAGCCTCCGAAGGTCGTTTGACGGTTGCGCTGGATGTTACAATAACGGAAGAGCTTCGGTGCGAAGGAACGGCGCGTGAACTTGTTAACAGAATCCAGAATATCCGCAAGGATCAGGGTTTTGACGTAACCGATAAAATCAATGTCGCCATTGAACGAAACAGCGAGGTGGAATCGGTGCTGGAAAAATTCGCCGGTTATATCGCAGCACAAACTCTGGCGCTAAATATCGCTCTGGCGGATAACCCCACCGACGCCGTAGATGTCGAATTAGATAAACTGACATTGAAGATTTCGGTTAAAAAGGCGTAAGTTAGAGGAGAGGACTTCTAAAAAGTTTAAGGTCTTTAAGGACTTTAAAGTCCTTAAAGTCCTTAAAGTCTTAAGCCGGATAAGCCGAAATTAAACAATCGGAGTCCTTGGGGTTTCTGTCCAAAACCGGAAATAAGATATTCATCTCTTTATACTCTAACCTCCTCCGTTGCGGCTTTTAGATATTCGTTTTCTGCCGGATTGAGGTAGGGCGATAAGGTTTTGTATGTCCATTGATGATATTCGTTTAGCCATTTCAATTCTTCGCCTGTCATCATTGAGAGATTGACGGGTTTTGTTTCGATTGGGCAGAGGGTTAATGTTTCGAACGAATAAAAATCTCCAAATTCCGTTGTGCGGTCATGCCGACAGGCAATGAGATTTTCGATTCTTATTCCGTATTTTCCTTCGACATATATTGCCGGTTCGTTAGAAGTGACCATTCCGGGAAGCAGCCCTACGGGATTTTCCTCACAGCGTATGCTTTGCGGACCCTCGTGTACGTTAAGATAATGCCCTACTCCGTGACCGGTTCCGTGCAGGAAGGTTTTGCCCTTAGCCCACAGGAATTGTCGCGCCAGAATATCCAGCTGCGTGCCTCTTGTGCCGACGGGAAACACCGCCATGCTTAACCTAATCATGCCTTTAAGCACAAGAGTATAGTTCTCTTTTTCTTCGTCGGAGGGTTGTCCGAAATGCACCGTTCGGGTTATATCCGTTGTTCCGGTCAGATACTGCGCTCCGGAATCGACTAAATAGAAGGAATCCTGTCCTATTTCCGTGTCCGTTGCGGGGGACGGGGAATAATGAGGCAGGGCGCCGTTGGCTCCGTATGCCGATATGGTACTGAAACTTAATCCTCTGTAATCGTTTCCGGTTTGTCGGTATTGTTCGAGTTTTTGCGCCGCTTCCGTTTCGGTGACGACGGTTTTACCGATATTTTCTTTCAACCATTTCAGGAATCTCACCATGGCGATTCCGTCGGTAATCATACATCGGCGGAAGCCGGAAAGTTCAACGGCGTTTTTTACTGATTTGGCGAATGAGATTACGTCGTATGGCTGTTTTTCTTCAACAGTCGTAACTCCCGCGTCCTGTAGCAGTTTAAAGGTATGGTAGTTTATCTTGTCGGGATTGATTTTGACTTTGCGGTGTTTCGGAATACGGGAAACGTATGTGTCGAAATCCCCGTAGGGATGCATCACTACGCCGTCGCGAGCAAGTTGCGCCCGGTGGGGTTCCGAGAGTTGATTGACGCCCGTAAAAAGATGTACGGCAGGGTAGTCTATAATCAGATATGATATAACAACAGGGTTGTATGCCACATCCGTGCCGCGTAGATTCAGTATCCATGCGATATCGTCAAGTGCGGCGACGATGTAAATTTCGCCTAAAGGCGTTGATTTTGCGGCAAACTCGGCGAGTTTATCCTTACGGCTTTTTCCGGTTATTTCGTCGGGGAGCAAAAACGCTTCGGATTCGGGCAGAGGCGGTCTGTCGATGTAAATCTTGTCGAAAACATCTCCGATATCTTTGAGATGCAGGGGCGCAAGTGATTCGGTGAGGCGCCGGAAACTGCCGACGGAAAACAGTTTGGCGTCGATGCCTGCGGTGGCGTTGTTGCCGAGTCGGGATTTCAGCCATGATTCGTCGAATAATCCTTTTGAAACGAGTTTTTGCATCTCTATGCCTGTGCCTTCCAACTGTTGTTGCGCCTGAATAAAGTATCGGGAATCGACCCACAAAGCGGCGTCATGGAGCGTCACTGTCAGGGTTCCGGCAGAACCTCCGAAGCCGGAAATCCATTTTCGGTATTTCCAGCGTTTCGCCGGATATTCGCTAAAATGGGGATCATTGCCGGGGATGATGATAGCATCGACTTCCATCGTTTGGAGTTCTTTTCTCAAGGATTGTAACCTGTTAGGGATTAAATTTGTCATGTTTAAACTTTGCTGTTAATAATTGTTTCAATACACCGGTTCGCTGTCTTCATACAGCGTGTCGGGACACAAGTCCGCCCGGTTCGACCACTGTATGCTCCCCAGAAACGGTCTTACGGAATTAAATACCGACACATCCTGCAACGCACGAAATACTTCATAGTGAAGGTATGGCTTCACGTCAAAACGTCGTACTTCGCCATTGGCGAAATACAACTTTAACATATATTCGCTTTCGGGTTTTACATCTAATACTCTCGGATTCATAATATGATTTATTTTAACGGATGCCTACGGTTATCTCTAAAATACATGGAAATAATAATTCCATAAAACATTGATATAACTGCCATAACTTTGTTTTTAATTTTAATGATGCAAAGATATATGATTTTTTTTACTGTGCAAAAGAAGAGAAATAAGGCTAAATCTTTTTCCCCGCCCCGCTCGCGCGGATT
>JAISRS010000062.1 GCA_031273485.1 Prevotellaceae bacterium | reverse complement strand
TATGCCAAATATATTGAAAAGATGGGCACCGGAATTCAGGACATGGTACGCCTCTGCATGGATTACGGTTTACCGGCGCCGGAATTTACGATGAAAGACGGCTTTGTAGCCACTATTTATCGAAAACAAAATATGGCATTGGAAAAAACAGGTGGTATGACAGGTGGTCAGACAGGTGGTCAGACAGGTGGTATGACAGGTGGTATGACAGGTGGTATGACAGGTGGTATGACACTTACGGATATTCAGTATAAAATAATAAATTTAATCAAAGACAATCCAAAAGTTTCCAGAAAAGAAATGGCTGAGAAATTAGGAATAAATACCTCTGCCATTCAAAAACATATAGATAAATTGAAGCAAGTGGGCGTCATTAAAAGAAAAGGCGCTGATTTTGGCGGTTACTGGATTATTTCTAATTTATAGCATTCTCCCAATGAACAATATTTGTCTCACCGGCGCTTCTGGCTTAGTCGGTGCATGTTTAATAGAATTATCAAAGCAAGATTATGAACAGGGTAGAAAATAATTTATACCGGCAAATTGCAGATTTGCTTTCTCAGGCGAAGAAAGCTACAGTACGTGCGGTAAATTACACTATGGTATGTACCTATTACGAAATCGGGCGAATGATAGTGGAGGACGAACAGCAGGGAGCGCAATGGGCAGCGTATGGCAGGCAGGTACTGAAAGAGTTGTCCGAGCAATTAACGAAGGATTTTGGAAGAGGTTTTTCTGAAACTAATCTCAAACAAATGAGGAGTTTTTACCTGATTTATTCAAAAAATCAAATTCGTCAGACAATGTCTGACGAATTGCAAAATCCGGATAATGGATATATGCAGCGTTCCGCGACAACGTCTCGGAAATCCATCCCCCATTTTCGTTTGAGTTGGTCGCATTATGTAAGGTTAATGCGTATCGAAAATGTGGATGAACGAAAATTCTACGAAATCGAAAGTGTCAATAACAATTGGTCGTTACGGGAGTTGCAACGGCAATTTGACAGCGCCTTGTACGAGCGTTTGGCATTGAGCCGTGACAAAGAAAAAATAAAAGAGCTGTCAATTAAAGGACACGTTCTTGAAAGACCCCAAGACGCTATTAAAGACCCGTTTGTATTGGAGTTTCTTGATTTGCCGGAGTTAGCCGTTTTTTCGGAAACAGAGTTAGAGCAACAAATCATCAACAAACTGGAACATTTTCTGTTGGAATTGGGTAAGGGATTTACTTTTGTCGGCAGACAGGTCCGCTTTACGTTTGATGAAAAACATTTTAAAGTAGATTTAGTTTTCTACAACCGGCTGCTAAAATGTTTTGTTATCATTGACTTGAAAATAGGCGAACTTACTCACCAAGACCTTGGGCAATTGCAGATGTATGTAAACTATTATGATCGTTTCGTAAAGTTGGAAGATGAAAATAAAACCATTGTGATAATTTTGTGCAAAGAAAAAAACAACACGCTTGTGGAGATAACTCTACCGCAGGACAATACGCAACTTTTTGCTGGTAAATACCAAACCGTATTGCCCAGTAAGGAAGAATTGAAACGATTGATTGATGCCAAATAATTTTATAAAAATTGCCTCACCGGCGCTTCCGGCTTTGTCGGCACGCGCTTAATAAACTACTAAAGCAGCAATCTTGCCGACCTTGACAAAAGAATTGAATGAATGTTTATGCATGATTTTTTGCATCCGCAAACGGATGATATAACTTTTGTATCGGAATAATTCGTACTTTTGCGCAAAAGTATCAAGTAGAAGAACGATACATTATGCCGACAGTTAAAGAGATAT
Organism: Prevotellaceae bacterium; assembly: GCA_031273485.1. Taxonomy (GTDB): domain Bacteria; phylum Bacteroidota; class Bacteroidia; order Bacteroidales; family UBA932; genus JAIRLF01. The sequence goes on along the minus strand of JAISRS010000062.1, from coordinate 3,494 downwards.
TGCAACAGGGCGAGGGCTTGCACGTAGAGTTTAAAACCTCTTTCAACATGGAAACCATCAATACTTTGGTGGCGTTTGCCAATACCAAAGGCGGTGTGGTGTATATTGGCGTTTCGGATACCGGCAGCGTTAAAGATGTATCCACAGGCACGGAAACCATACAGCAATGGATCAATGAGGTGAAAACCAAAACCGAACCCGCTCTAATTCCCGATGTGGAAAAAATAACGATTGACGGAAAGATCATCGTTGCATTGTCTGTTAAGGAATTTCCGATAAAACCCGTTGCCTCCGCCGGTCGTTACTACAAAAGGATCAAAAACAGTAATCATCGCCTGAGCTTGAGCGAGATTTCAAATATTTATCTGCAAACATTCAACAGCAGTTGGGATTACTACATCGACGATCAACATTCGCTGAACGATATTTCGTTGGAAAAAGTCGTTGCCTTTGCCCGAAAAAATGCGCAATTAGCTGATGAGAACGACCCCCTGCGGCTGTTGCAAAAGTATGAACTGCTACGTGGTGGTCGCATTACCAAAGCGGCGTTTCTGCTGTTTGTCAAAGAATTTACCGCACTGACAGGCATTCAGGCAGGGCGTTTCAAAAGCCCCACAAAAATTATTGACTCCGTGTCGTTCCACAGCGACCTGTTTACCGAAGTAGAGCAAATAATGGCTTTTTTGCGCAAACATTTTATGGTGGAATACATCATCACGGGCAATCCGCAACGCGAAGAGCGCTATGACTATCCCGAAGAAGCTATACGTGAAATTGTGCTGAATATGATTGTCCATCGCGACTATTGCAGCTCGGGAGACTCTATTATTAAAGTATTTGATGACAGGATCGTGTTTTTCAATCCGGGAGGACTGCTTGAAAATATCACAGTAGAACAATTATTGTCAGACAATTACACACCACATTCCAGAAACAAGCAAGTCAATTTGATGTTTAAGGAAATTGGCTTGGTCGAAAAATACGGTTCGGGCATACGGCGAATTATGAATGCCTGCGAAGAACACGGTGGTTGCAAAGTTAACTTTTTCAACGAACAGCATGGATTTAAAGTAGTTGTCTCGAAAGCCAACCGAAAAACCGGATTGAAAACCGGATTGAAAACCGGATTGAAAACCGGATTGAAAACCACAAAAACAGATGATGTAGATCAATTGCTATTGAAATTAATTGCTGAAAATAAGTATATAACAGTCCCCGAACTTGCAAGCAATGCCCATAAAGCAATTTCTACAATTAATGAACGCTTGGCAAAATTAAAACAACTCAATCGGATTGAACGCATTGGACCCGACAAAGGCGGGTATTGGCAGGTGAAGGATATTTGAAAAATGTGAAAATATGCTTGTAAAATAATTTTCATCGGTGTTTCCAAAATTTGTCGGCAATTGCAGAAGTGGAGAAATCCTCAATGAATGTTTACAGAAACCATGTGATTTGCGCACAACGATGAACGATTATGTAATAAAAAACTGCGCAACCATGGCGCTGTAGCCCCGACAGCCTATGAAATACCGCCGAAAGTGATAGAAGAAGCCATTGTGAATGCCGTTGCGCATCGTGATTACGGCAGCACGGGAAGCGTTCAGGTGATGCTGTTTGCAGACCGCCTTGAGATCCGCAACCTCGGGCAATTGCCGCCGGCGTTAACCATTGAAATGCTGAAGCACGACCACGCCTCGTACCCACGCAATCCGCTTATTGCCGAAACGCTTTACTATGCCAAATATATTGAAAAGATGGGTACCGGCATTCAGGACATGGTACGCCTCTGCATGGATTACGGTTTACCGGCGCCGGAATTTACAATGAAAGACGGCTTTGTAGCCACTATTTATCGAAAACAAAATATGGCATTGGAAAAAACAGGTGGTCAGACAGGTGGTATGACAGGTGGTATGACACTTACGGATATTCAGTATAAAATAATAAATTTAATCAAAGAAAATCCAAAAATTTCATATAAAAAAATGTCTGAAATTTTAGGAGTAAATATTTCTGCCATTCAAAAACATATAGATAAATTGAAACAAGCGGGCGTCATTAAAAGAAAAGGCGCTGATTTTGGCGGTTACTGGATTATTTCTAATTTATAGCATTCTCCTTTCGGAGCAGAGAGGAAGGTTTATTCCGGAATTACAAATGTTGCTAACGATTTTAAGTTTTGCACTATCCGTGTTGGCTTTAATAAGGAGTGCTCTTAAGTAAGCAGCAAAAATAAATAATATACAAACATGAAAACAGCCCTCATCACCGGCATCAACGGACAGGACGGTTCGTACCTCGCCGAATTTTTATTGGATAAAGGATACAATGTGCATGGCATTATCCGCCGCAGTTCGACGTTCAACACGCAAAGAATCGAACATTTGTACATTGATGATTTGATTGAAGACATGCACAAGAACCGCAAGGTGCACCTGCACTACGGCGACATGACCGACTCGTCGAACCTCATCCGGCTGGTGCAAACTATCCGGCCGGACGAGGTGTACAACCTCGCGGCGCAATCACACGTGAAAGTGTCGTTTGAAGTGCCGGAGTACACGGCTGAAACCGATGGGGTCGGTACCCTCCGCCTGCTGGAAGCCGTGCGGATTTGCGGATTGGAAAAAACAACCAAAATCTACCAGGCATCCACCTCCGAACTGTACGGATTAGTGCAGGAAGTGCCGCAGAGCGAAACCACGCCCTTTTATCCGCGCTCGCCCTATGCGGTGGCGAAACTGTACGGCTTCTGGATTACGAAGAATTACCGTGAGGCCTACGGGATGTTCGCCGTGAACGGCATCCTGTTTAACCACGAGAGCGAACGCCGCGGCGAAACGTTCGTAACGCGCAAAATCACGTTGGCAGCCGCCCGCATCGCCCGGGGCTACCAGAAGAAACTCTACCTGGGCAACCTTGACGCCCGCCGCGACTGGGGCTATGCAAAGGATTATGTAGAGTGCATGTGGCTGATTTTGCAACACACCGCACCGGAGGATTTTGTGATTGCCACCGGCGAGATGCACACCGTCCGCGAGTTTTGCACGCTGGCCTTCCGTGAGGTGGGAATTGCGTTGGAATGGAAAGGCCGCGGCATAGATGAAAAAGGCATTGATACGAAGACCGGAAAAACAGTCGTAGAAGTAGACCCGGCGTATTTCCGCCCGACGGAAGTCGAGCAACTGCAAGGCAATCCCGCGAAAGCCAAAAAACTGTTGGGATGGAATCCCACGCAAACGCCCTTCGCGGAACTCGTGAAAAAGATGGCGCGGTTCGATTATGACTACGTAGAGAAAGTTCGCAGTAGCAGTGGACAGTAGCAGTAGGGGCAACGCATGCGTTGCCCCACGCAGCAGGCAGCTCAACAAATCAACAGTTCAACAAATCAACAACGATGAATACACTTCACAAAATTTACGTAGCCGGGCATAACGGCATGGTCGGCTCGGCGATAGTGCGCAACCTGCGGGAGAACGGGTTTACGAACC
>JAISRS010000055.1 GCA_031273485.1 Prevotellaceae bacterium | reverse complement strand
AATGGTATAAATATTCATATTTATGAATATTTATACCTTACAGACTCCGAAAGCATGCCCATTGATCGGGATTTTTTGCATATTCATGCAAAAAATCCACAAGTGCAACAGGCTGCTAGCCCTGAAAGCGGAAAATATCGGGGAGGAATACCTGACTATCGAAAGTTCTTTTTCCAAGCTTGATGGCCTCAAGTCAACCAAGACAGATGAGCCTCGCATTGTTCCGGTAATCCCCGCGCTCCGTGACGCTATGAGGAATCTTGTACAGCTTAACCCGCACGGCAACGGTTATGTCTTTTTCGGTGAGAAAAAGCAGCATCCGCTCAATTCCGACGCTCCGTTGCGGGAACTTAAAAGAATGCTCATCACCCTTTATGCCGGGGATAACCCCAGTGAAGAGAAGATAAAGGATGCTGAGGAATATTGGGCAAAACGCAACGTGGTCTTTCATTCGTGGCGGCATTTCTACGCTTCCCGCATGACGGACAAACTTGAGGCGCGAAAGGTTATGCTCGCAACCGGGCATAAAACGGAATCGGTGTTTAAGGGCTATTCGGATCACGCCCTTGAAAGTGACCTTATGGATGTGGCGGTTACAACCGGGGAAGTATTTGGCAATCTGCTACCAAATCTTTCTACCGCGCCAGCCTTACCGCAAAGAGCAATAGGAGTTTCTGTATGAAAATAGTTTCAGTTCATTCTCTGAAAGGTGGGACAGGCAAAACCACATTAGTAAGCCTTATTGTGAGCGCACTTGTAGCCGCTGGGTATCGGTGCTTAATTATCGATACAGACGCAAGCAACAACTCATTGTCATATTTTTTTAGTGACAATGAGCCAGAATCACTTGAACAAATGAAAACAGTTTTTCATTTGTTCATGGGTGAGAAGGCGGATAATTGCGTGATTCACATAAATCCCAATCTTGACCTGATTCACGGCGATGTCAGGCTCAACGAGTTCCGAAGCGCCGATAGTTTGAAAAAACTGAAAAGGATATTGAAGGACTTGGATTACGATTTTTGTATCATTGACACATCGCCGACCTATGACAACATCATCGGTAATGTGCTGACGGCGAGCGATGTTCTTCTAGTCCCTATCCAACAGGACGTTTTTAGTTATCAGGCGCTTCAATATCAGTTTGATAAAATCGCTGATTTGGAACTTGAAAACCTTGACGTACAAGTTGTGTTCAATGGTTTTGAAAACCCAATGAACGACAACAAGGGGACATATCGTAACCAAGTTACGAATATGTTTTTAGAAGACGAAAACTTGAAGCCATACATCAACCCGAACCGCATATCAAAGAGTAGTTTCTACCGGAAGTATATCAATCTGGATAATTACCGGATTGAAGATAAGGGCGGCACTCAAAAGTGTTTCGGCGAGGTTAAGGCTCTGGTTAATGCCATTCTCGGCATTGAAATAAAGGAGGGTTTCTAATATGGAAAAAAAATCTGTAATTGTGAGAAGAAAGCCTATTGGTATGGCCGGGACCCAAGATAGTGGTGCAGTTCCATTCAGGAACATAACAATCGGCGAAATAGTAATTCGGGAAAATGTCCGCAAAGAATATAGCGGCATTGATGACTTAGCGGCGAGTATAAAACAACGTGGTCTCTTACAGCCGATAACTGTCTATCGTGATGGTGAAGTTTTTGTTGTTAAAACAGGGCATCGCAGGTTTAAGGCATTTCAATCTCTTTACCAGCAGGATAAAGACAGGTTTCACAGCATACCGTGTATAATCTCAACCCCTGATAATCTGGCTATTGTGCAGTTGGTTGAGAATGTGCAACGTGAAGATTTGAACCCAATAGACCTTTATAACGGTTTGAATGCTTTGAGGGCAGAAGGTATGAGTAATTCAGAGATTGCCCAGGCGATAGGTAAAAGTCATGGTTATGTTGACAACCTATTTTCGGGGGTTAAAGAAGCTAATGCAAATCCTGAAATTGCCGAATTGGTTCAAGCTGGCGTGAGTTTGACGGATATTCTCGAAACTAAGGGTGTTCCCGATGAAAAGGCGAGGCTTGAATTGCTTGACCAGCGGAAGAACGGTAAAATTACACGTTCTGAATTTCGGAAAAAGGCAAAGGAACTAAAGTCTTCAACGGTCGCCGATAAAGTGAGTTCCCCGACAATTCAGGGAGAGGAACATACGGCGAAAATCAGTATTTCTGATGGCGGTCTTTCGGTGAGTGTTACTCTGGATTGTAAAGATGCAGTCTTGCTAATCCAAAAGGAATTGGTCAAGGTTTGTAAGAAAAACGAAATTAAGGTCATTGAATCAACAACCTCGCCCTGAAGGGCGAGGTATGTTGTTTTGGTAAGGTATTTGACTCAGGGTTTAATACCCTAATAACGCCCTAAAGGGCGGGGTATTAAACCCTTCGCAAACAATAAAGAGAAGTTTTTCTAATTGCAAGATTGGTTCTTTATCAATAGGAAGTAGCTCAAATCCATTAGCGTCAACTAAATCCAAGAAACCACTTGTATTATCTTCAAAAAACAACTTATTCAAACTTATTTTTATCGCAACTTCTAAAATAGATGCGTAGCTTAGGGAAGAATCGAAACGGTGACTGTCACCCCTTCCAGGCAAAGGATATGTACCCTTCGCAAAACAATCGATGAGGTCTTCATCGTCTGGGAATTGAATGCGGTTCATAGGTCCTCCTGCCCTATATATCGGTGAAAAAAGGTGACTGTCACCCCTGGAGCTTTCAAATTGCCGCAAATTTTTCCAAAAATCATAAAAAGGCTATTGACAAAAATCCAATTTAGTTATATTTTAATAAAGTGTATGTTTTTTTATAACTCATTAAAGGGGCTTGTTGTGGAGCTAGTAGAAAATCCTAGGCAACTTGATTTAGCTACTAAAGATAATAGACATATAAACAATCGCATAGGAATTAACGGAAGAAATTCACAACAAATATCGAAATTTATTGGATTTCCCCACAAATTTCCTAATGTTGTTATGAGATCGGAAAATACAGACCAATATAACTGCCATGGTTTAGTTTTTGCCTCACGAAGAACAAATATTGATGATTCAAATGAAGTAAAAAAAATACTGGATAACGACGAATATAAGGAGATAGAACCTCATAAAGTTCTTCCTGGTGATATAATAATTTATTATGCAGAAGATGGTGATGCTGAGCATTCAGGAATAGTAATCAGTAAACCTGATCCAACATTTTATATTCCAAGAATTATCAGTAAATGGGGGCAGCTTGAAGAATATATTCATATGGCCAATGAGTGCAATTATAATTTTTCTAATATTAAGTATTATAGGTTGATAATATGAATATTGAAAATCTTAAAATACCAATGGCAGAAATTTATTATTTAGCAAATACTCCTACTTATATATATAGAAATATTGTAAGAATATTTTCAAATATTGATTTAGATGTTTTATCTGAAAAAGAACTTGATGTGCTTGAAAATTCTATTAAAGATGACGAACAATATTTTTTGTATTTATTGATATTTGTTAGAATAAAAAATAACTTCAAAATTGATAATGAAAAATATAAATCCATAAAATGGGGTAATGAGTTTATTTCGTATTGTAAATCAAAAGAAGTAAATACATCAGTATCAAAATTTTCAATGTTCGAAGGGTATACAAATAATGTCTCGAACCAGAAGGTAAGTTTCAATGCTTAGATTCAAGAATGTTATTGTTTCAGAGTCATCCTCTGTTGATAAAGATACCGGAAATGTATCAATT
>JAISRS010000032.1 GCA_031273485.1 Prevotellaceae bacterium | reverse complement strand
GCCAGGCGCAAACCCTTGCGTGCCGTATTCCGCGACGCCTCGTTTAAAGACAGCACCGATAAGATAAATGTAACGGAGATATTCAAAGCAATATCGCCGGAAACAACGGTAAAAGTGATATAAATATTATACGAATAATTTTTGGATATATGAATATTGATGAATTATATGAGGAAATAAATAAACTATTACCTGTCGTGAGGGATAGTGATGATTTCATAGATGACCTAAAAAAGGCTCTTAACAAGTATTCCGCACTTTTAAAATCATTAGATTCAACCTATCTTTGTTCGATAGATATAAATAGGATAGAAAGTTTAGTTGAAAGTATAAAAAGATGTATTAAGTATTATTATGAAGGTCTGCATAGCGCTGCTTTTTCAGAAATAAACATGCAACTTTCTGGTGATGGAGAAAAACTCAAAGGTCTATTAGATACAATTAATCTTTATACTATTCAAAAGGACGTTTATCTTTATAGAGGACGTATTTTTGATGATAATAGAGCTAAAACGTATAAAGATATGTTTCATATACCTTTAGAAGAACGAGGTGTTGTGCAGACGCAAAGATACAGTTTTCCCGGTTATCCTTGCTTATATATCGGTTGTTCTATTCAGGCTTGTTGGGAAGAATTAAAGCGCCCAAAATTTGATAATTTGATGATTTCTGGTTTTAAAGCAACGAGAAATATTCCATTATTTGATTTGAGAATCCCATCACAAGAAGATTATGAGGAAAGAAAATTAGGAAATACTTTATTAAGATTACCTTTGATTATTTCTTGCTCAATTAAAGTAAAGAATGAAAAGGATAATTATAAACCGGAATATATTATTCCTCAATTACTGACAGAATCCATAATCAGTATTAATAGAAAAAGACGAGAAATAGATTGGAACTTAGATGATTTTGTATTAGGAGTGATATACACTTCTGTCTATTTTAATGATGACTTAAAATATCAATCGAACATATCTGGTAATATTGCAATACCGGTTCTTGATGTTTCTCAATCAAAAGGGAGCTGTAACATATTAGCTGAATGCTTTTGTATTACGAATCCTACATGTTATGAATATGAGGAAATTAGAAAAGATTTTTCTATGGATCCAGAGTATATAGTTCTTTCTCAAACAACGAGTCCAAATCAAAATTATATTTTGTCAAAACCGGGTAAATTAGAATTTAGAATAAAAACATTATCAGTCAATCAATTTGATTATATTATCATACCTCCCAGTATTACTCTTTCTTCTGTTGGAAGCGTAGTGCAAGTTCCGATAAGAGCGAGCGGTGATTGGAGAATAGAAGAAGTAATTGAACAATAGACAAAGAAAAGCAAAATGAAATTAAAGTTCAAACACCAGCGTTTTCAGGAAGAAGCAGCCAAAGTAGTTTGCGATGTTTTCGCCGGTCAGCCTTATCAAACGGCAAATTATGCCATTGATCCGGGTGCTACGGATGGTCAGATTCAATATGATGATTATATGGGTTTCAAAAATTATCCGCTTATACCATCACTAACCGACCCTGTCATTTTGGAGCATATTCAGCAAATACAGCGTGCACAACATATTAAACCTTCGGATAGGCTGGAGGGGAAATACAACCTGACGATTGAAATGGAAACGGGTGTTGGCAAAACATATACCTATATCAAAACAATTTTTGAATTGAACAAACAATACGGTTGGAGTAAATTTATTGTAGTCGTTCCGAGTGTTGCCATTCGCGAAGGCGTGCACAAAAGTTTCGAGATGACACAGGAACATTTTGCCGAGGATTACGGAAAAAAAATCCGTTTCTTTATTTATAACTCCAAAAACCTGACCGATATAGAACACTTTGCCAGCGATAGTGCAATCAATGTGATGATTATCAATTCTCAGGCTTTTAATGCCACCGGTAAGGACGCCCGGCGCATTGATATGAGATTGGATGCTTTTAAAAGTCGCCGCCCCATTGACGTTATTGCCAAAACCAACCCGGTTTTGATTATTGACGAACCTCAATCGGTGGAAGGGGCTAAAACAAAAGAAGGACTGAAGAAATTCAAGGCTTTACTCACTTTGCGTTATTCGGCCACCCACCGTAAAGACAGCGTTTATAATATGATTTATCGCTTAGATGCAATGGAGGCATACAATAAACGATTGGTAAAGAAAATTGCAGTGAAAGGTATTTCCATGAGTGGTACAACAGCCACAGAAGGCTATGTTTATTTGCAAAATATCAATATATATCAAGATAAAAACCCTACCGCCACGATAGGTTTTGAGAAAAAAGGCGCATCATCCGTCCGCCAGATCGTATGCGTATTGAGCAGAGGCGATAATCTTTATGACAAATCAAGTGGTTTGGAAGAATATCGGCACGGATATGTCATTACAGATATTGATGGGAGGGAGAATAGTGTAACCTTTCAAAACGGAAAAAAACTATACAAAGGTGATGTGAAAGGCGCCGTAAATGAAAACCAACTAAGACGCATCCAAATAAGAGAAACCATTCTTTCCCACATTGAGAAAGAACGGGAATTGTTTCATAGAGGAATCAAAGTCCTTTCACTCTTTTTTATTGATGAAGTGGCAAAATACCGGCTGTACGATCCGGAACGAAACGGCGAATATGCCGATATTTTTGAAGAAGAATATACCGACATTATAAAGAGTCTGAATCCTTCTCTTTACGACCATAAAGAATGCTTTGATTTCCTGAAAAACACAGTTGCTTCAGAAGCACATCAGGGATATTTTTCCAAAGATAAGAAAGGTAAAATGATAGACAGTAAAGAGGAACGTGTAACAAAAGAATCGACTGATACGGACGCTTACGATTTGATTATGCGCAACAAAGAACGATTGCTCGACAGAAAGGAACCTGTACGGTTTATCTTTTCCCACTCTGCCCTTCGGGAAGGTTGGGATAACCCGAACGTATTTCAGATTTGTACGCTCAAACAAAGTAGCGCCGAAGTCCGCAAACGTCAGGAAGTGGGGCGAGGCTTGCGCCTTTGCGTCAACGCACAAGGCGAACGGATGGATGTGTCTGTTTTAGGCGAAGAAGTGCACGATGTGAATATGCTTACGGTTATTGCAAGCGAATCATACGAATCGTTTGCAAAAGGCTTGCAGAC
>JAISRS010000554.1 GCA_031273485.1 Prevotellaceae bacterium | reverse complement strand
ACGCAAGCGCTTTTCACGAATCGGAATTTGAAAACTGTGTCGGCTTTTCAAATCACAAATAAACAGGACAAACAACAGGCGCCGACACAGTTCAATTAAATTCCGAAACAATTAATATTCATCTTCATTAAAAAAGAAATCCTCTTTGCTGGGGTAATCGGGCCAAATATCTTCGATACTTTCGTAAATTTCGCCGTCGTCTTCCAATTCCTGAAGATTTTCTATCACTTCCAGCGGCGCTCCGGAACGAATTGCGAAATCTATTAATTCATCCTTAATTGCAGGCCACGGAGCGTCTTCCAATTTTGAAGCCAATTCTAAAGTCCAATACATAATAATTTATTTTTTAGCAATTTATCTATTTTTTGTTATTATTTACGAGTTGCGAAAGTATAAAAAATTATAAACTCCACAACATATTTAGTGAAATTTTTTTTTATTTTACTTCGGGAATCCAATATATATCTTTATAACCCAAATCATTATTTAGCTTGCGGGCAAGCGTAAAAAGATAGTCGGACAACCGGTTAATGTATTTTAATAACAGTTCGGGAACAAAATATTCCTCTTGAAGCAGCGATACTATATCTCGCTCCGCTCTTCTGCAAATGCTCCGCGATAGATGAACAAACGATTCTACGGAATTTTCGCCCGGTATCACAAAATATGTGGAAACGGGCAAAGAAGCCGTCAATTTATCAATTTCCCGTTCGAGCGTATCAATATCCTGTGCAGTGATTTCGGGTAATTTTTTCATCGTCGCCTCGTCGGAGGCTAATATGGAGGCGATGTCCATCAGTTTCTTTTGTATGGCTAAAATAAAATTCCCGTCGTCGGCATCTGTAATCAGGGATCTTACAATTCCCAATGAAGACAGCAGTTCGTCAACCGTGCCGTATGCTTCAACTTTAGCGTCGTTTTTGAAAACTCTTTTACCTCCTATTAAATAGGTTTTTCCGGCGTCCCCTGTTTTTGTATATATTTTCATTTATAATATGTATTTTTTCCGTATTTCACGATTCAAAAATTGAGCCAAATAATATCTGCGCAGCAAAATATCGCAAAAAGATTTTACGAAATAATAATTTTACATCCAAAACAAACATAATGACATCGTTCCATATCATTTTGATTATATGATGCGAAGCTATCCGCAGCGGGACAGATTTCCAGCCTGCCGCAGCTTGGTTTATCGGTGAAAACGAAAAAAAATTTTATTCGTATAATATTATTTTTTACCTTTGCCACGTTTTTAAATTAAATTATTTTATCATTTAAAACCATTTATTATCATGAAGAATATATGTTTTATTTTATGTCTGTGCGGCATGTTAGCCGCTTGTAACCATCGGGAGGTTGATCATCTCCGGTGTGAATTGTTGGTCAATCCGCAAGGGATTGACTGTTCCTCTCCCCGGCTTAGCTGGGAAATAAAAACGAAAGGCAGGGACGTTCGGCAGGAAAGCTACCATATTTTAGTCGCTTCGTCGTTGAAAAAACTCAATGCCGATGAAGGCGATTTGTGGGATTCGCAACCCGTAAAATCGGATGTATCGACGTTTGTGCCTTATGCCGGTAAAAAACTCGAAAGTCGCGCCCAATGCTTTTGGAAGGTCAAAGTAACCACCAACAAAGGGGATTTGGGATGGAGCAAGCCTGCCTCCTGGTCGGTGGGTTTGACCAATCAAGCCGATTGGACAGCCAAATGGACAGGTCTGAAAAAGGATTCTCACGGAGATGTCCCAACCACTGTAGCAAAATATTTGCGAAAAGAATTTGAAATCGCTCAAAAACCGGTCAAAGCCACTTTGTATATCTCCGGTTTGGGACTTTACAAATTGTACATCAACGGTAAAAAGATTGGCGATCAGGAATTGTCGCCCACGCCTACCGATTATTCAAAAGTTGTTAAATACAACACGTTTGATGTAAGCAAAGAGGTGACGAAAGGCAAAAACGCCCTCGCAACAATTCTCGGAAACGGACGCTACGCCATACAGAAACGCGGAATGAGGCATTTCGGTTTTTCGAGAATGATTCTACAACTCGAACTCGAATATGCCGACGGTAGCAGGCAAACGGTGGCGAGCGACGATTCGTGGAAAGTATCCATCGACGGACCTGTTCGCGACAATGACGAATATGACGGAGAGGTATATAACGCCCTGAAGGAAATGCCAGGATGGGATAAACCCGGATTTGACGACAGCAAATGGCTGAAAGCCGAACTGATGGAAGACCCGGGCGGAAAGTTGGAAGCTCAACTCAACAGAAATATTAAGGTGATGGAGGTAATCAAACCTGTTGGCATCAAACAATTAAACGACAGTATCCATATTCTCGATATGGGACAAAACATGGTGGGCTGGGTGAGCATGAAGGTCAGGGGCAAAGCCGGCGACAGGGTGAAACTGCGTTTTGCGGAAAGTCTGAAAGAGGACGGTTCCATGTATATGGCTAATCTTCGCGGCGCAAAAGTCACCGACCGCTATACTCTTAAAGGCGTCGGAACGGAAATCTGGGAACCCGCCTTTGTATATCACGGATTCCGCTTTGTGGAGATAACCGGTTATCCGGGTACGCCCGCCATAACCGATTTTGAAGGGAAAGTGGTATATGACGAAGTGGATGTTATAGGACAATTTGAAACTTCAAACTCTACTATCAATCAAATATATAAAAATGCTTACTGGGGCATTCGCGGCAACTACAGAGGTATGCCTACCGACTGTCCGCAACGCGACGAACGCCAAGGATGGCTGGGCGATCGCGCTGTAGGTTCGCACGGCGAAAGTTTTATCTTCGATATCAATAATCTGTATGTGAAATGGCTGGACGATATTGAACAGTCCCAGAGAGAAACAGGCAGCGTGCCGGACGTGGCGCCAAACTACTGGAGCGTATATAGCGATAATATGACCTGGCCCGGAGCTTATCTCATCATTGCCAACATGCTGTATGAACAGTACGGTAACAGTGAACCCATAATCAAGCATTATGAATCGATGAAAAAATGGATGCAATATATGCGCGAAAAATACATGGTGGACAGCATCATGACCAAAGACAGATACGGCGACTGGTGTATGCCTCCCGAAAAACCGGAACTGATTCACTCGAAGGATTCGACGCGTATCACCAATGCCTCAGTGCTGGGTACTACTTTCTATTACCGGATGTTGTGCCTGCTGGAACGTTTCGCCAAGATACAAAACAAACCGGACGAAGCAAAGGCGTTTGCCGAAGAAGCCGTTATTATTAAGAATGCGTACAATAATAAGTTTTTTAACAAAGAAACCGCACAGTACAGCAATAATACCGTTACAGCCAATATCCTGTCGCTGTGTTACGGCATGGTTCCGGAAGGTTACAAGGAAAAGGTATTCAAGAATATTGTAGATAAAACCGAAAAGGATTTCAACGGTCATGTCAGCACCGGACTTGTTGGCATACAGTGGCTGATGCGCGGCTTGTCGGAAAACGGAAGAGCCGATCTGGCATACAAAATCGCTACCAACCGCGATTATCCGAGCTGGGGATACATGATCGAAAACGACGCTACAACTATCTGGGAACTCTGGAACGGTAATACCGCCGACCCGTCGATGAACTCTCACAACCATGTCATGCTCCTGGGCGACCTGATTGTGTGGTACTACGAATATCTGGCAGGCATACAAAACACCGCCGGAAGCACAGGTTTCAAAAAGATTACCATGCGTCCGTATATGATCAATGGTCTGGATTATGTGAAAGCCTCCTACAATTCGGTGCATGGCGAAATCAAAAGCGCATGGAATAAGGACGACGCACATTTCCATTGGAATATCACCGTTCCGTGCAATACCACAGCTACCGTATATGTCCCCGCCTCCGACAAGGCGCAGGTGACGGAAAGCGGCAAAAATGCAAGCGAATCGGAAGGCGTCAAATTCGTTAAAACGGAAGGCGGTTACGTTGTATTTGAAGTCGGTTCGGGAGATTATAGCTTTGTTGTAAACAAATAATCGCTCCACGAAACAATCGACCAATAACAGTCAATGAAACACTGAACCTGCCCGATATTCATCAGGCAGGTTTTTCTTTATCCGCGAAGTTTTCTTTATCCGCGGTTCTTTATCCACGGTTTTTTATCCACGGTTTTTTATCCACGAATTACACGAATTACACGAATTTAAAATCCTGCGGATTTTTTACGAATTACACGAATTTTCTTCCGCGAAGGCGTCCCCTAACAGGGTTAAAATCCCTGTTAGGGGTTGAAAGGAGGGGTTTCCACCTAAGGACTTTAAGGTCTTTAAGGTCTTTAAAGACCTTAAAGTCCTTAACCCTTCCCAACTCCCCTTGGGAAAACAGCCGGGCTGCCGGCTAAATCTTATTTTTGGGCGCTATAGATTGAGTTCTTTTCGTTCGGTGTAGAGATAGCCCGAAGGGCTTGATTTTCATAACCGCAGGTCATCGACCTGCGGAATATCCCTCTCTAACAACTGCCTGAAAGGCAGGACTGATGTAGTCAAAGGCAGGGACTGACACGTAAATTGAAATAATAATAATTAGTCCTGCCTTTCAGGCAGAGAACATACGGGTACTTTTCCGCAGGTCGATGACCTGCAGTTATGAAAATTAAGCCCTTCGGGCTGTCGCTACGCAGAACGAAGGGTACATAGTCGTTACATCTTATAGCACCTCAAAATAAGATTTAGCCCATTTAAAACGTTTTTTGCC
>JAISRS010000541.1 GCA_031273485.1 Prevotellaceae bacterium | reverse complement strand
ATGTGGTCAAAGTGGTCAATAAACGCCTGCCGGTAGTGGCGGGCGCCGGCTCCAACGAAACGCCGCACAGTCTTTACCTGTCGCAGGAAGCCGAAAAACGGGGCGCCGACGGGCTGCTGCTGATTACACCTTATTATAATAAGACGAACAACGAGGGGTTGTATCAACATTTCAAGATAGTGGCCGAGCAGGTGCGCATCCCGATTATTTTGTATAATGTACCGGGGCGTACGGGAATGAGTATTCCGGTGGAGGTCTTGAAACGCTTGGCGCCGCACAAAAATATAGTGGCCATCAAGGAGGCCAGCGGCAATATGGATTATGTGCTGAAAATAGCGAAGGACGTCCCGGTACTGGCTATCCTTTCGGGCAACGATTCGCAGGTGTTGCCCATCCTTTCGTTAGGCGGGACGGGGGTTATATCGGTTGCGGCTAATGTGTTTCCCCGCGTCATGGCGGCCATGTGCGCCGAATTTGCCAAAGGGAATATTCGCGAAGCTACGCGGTTACAGGTTTTGTACGCCAACGTGATTGAGAGTTTGTTCCTCGAAGTCAATCCCATCCCGGTGAAGGAAGCAATGAACCTGCAAGGCCGGAACGTCGGCGGTTACCGCCTTCCGCTTTGCGCCATGAGCGAAAAGAACCGGGCGGCGCTGGCGGAAGAAATGAGGAAAGTGGGGCTCATTGAATAATCAATTTTGAAAGGAACCGATGGCAAAAAAACAAAATAAAAAATCGTTGGTAATAGAAGAACTGTTTGGTATTTGCTCGAAACGGGGTCATTATGAATTTCACAATGATTTAGTAAAAGAGGTGTCAAAAAAATATGGCTTTGGGAATCCTTTTGATGTTACGAAACTTGATAATAAAAAAAAACTGCCTGATATTTTGCTTCGGAATAATTATTCCATTATTCACATTGGAAATGGAAATCATAAATTTATAAAAGGGATTGATAAGGTTTTTCATGATTTTGAACCCATTCAGCAAAAAATAGATTGGGAATATAAAAAATCTATTCTCAATCAATATAATTCCAGTGAAAGCAATATCCTTTCGGTGGCTAATAATCAACGCATCTTACACCATTTTTTATTTGGAAAAGATAGAGAATTGAATGATGTAGATATTTTGAAACGTCCGAAAACCTATTTTCCCCACCGAACCAAAACTTCTTTTGAATACTATTTTGGAGAAGATACAAAAATGGCATTGAAAAATATTCAAATTGAGGTGGATTTGACCATAGAATTTCAAGGAACGATAGGTGTTTTTGAAGGCAAAAACGGGCGCCCTGACAGTTTTAGCGTTTACCAAATTTATCATCCTTTTTTGTATTACTATAATGCCAATAAACATTCCGAATTAAAAGGGAAAATCAAAAATATTTATGGTGTTTATGTTGTCAGGGAAAAGGAGCAAGAAAATGACACGCTCAAATTATGGGCATATACATTTGAAAATCCTTTAGATATTACAACCATAAAATTTATAAAATCGGCATCGTATAGATTAATAAATACAAACTAAAATGATAGAAGCGTTCAAAAATAAAGTTTTTAATGAAGATGTGTTGAGTATTCTCAAAAAAATACCTGATAATAGTTTGGACATGATTTATGGAGACCCTGACTATAATGTGGGAATAAATTATGCAGGAAAACATTACACACAAAAATGGAATGATTACATTGATTGGTATATTAAACTTACTAAAGAGTGTATGCGTGTATTGAAGCCATCAGGAAATTTGTTTATGATAAACTATCCAAAGCAAAATGCTTATTTACGGGTACTGTATTTAGACAATAACGCTTTTGATACCCATGACTATGTTTGGATTTACAATACCAATGTGGGACACAGTCCCAAAAAATTCACTACCGCACACAGGAGTATCTTACATGCAACCAAGAGCAAAGAGAACGCTTTTTATAAAGACAATGTAGCCGTACCGTACCAAAATCCCACCGACAAACGAATTATGGGGCGTATTGCGGCAGGGCATTTAGGTCGTATGCCTTACAGTTGGTTTTATTATGATTTGGTAAAAAACGTAAGCAAAGATAAAACCTTTCATTCTTGTCAAATTCCTTTGCCTCTGGTTGAGATGTTAATAAAATCATCGACACAGGAAAATGATGATTGTTTTATTCTCTTTGGAGGAAGTGGAAGCGAACTGGTTTTGTGTAAGAATCTAAAAAGAAACTATATCAGTTGCGAGCTCCATCCCGAATACTATCAAATGATATTAGACCGACTCAATAGAAACGGAGCTATCAAAGAAGAATATCGAATACCCAGTATGGTTGAGAAAAGAAAAAATAATGCGATGGTATTACCATTATTTAGTAATCAATAACTATTTTGCAAAAAAATATTTTATCATTTAACATATAAAATTATGAAAATCGTAATCATCGGCTACGGGAAGATGGGGCGCGTGCTGGAGCAGGCGGCGCAAGAGAGCAGGGTAGGGGTTGCCGCGATTGTCGGCAAGGCCCCCGGCGACGACGTCTATGCGGAACTTTCTGCGGTGGGCGCGGCGTTCGACTGCCTGATAGACTTTTCGCACCATAGCAATATCGAAAAAGTATTGCGCTATGCGCAGGAACACGCCAAGCCCTTAGTCCTTGCCGTTACCGGCTTCAGCGACAGGCAGCGGCAACAGATACAGGCGGCCGCGGCGACGGTTCCCATCGTGTTTTCGCAAAACCTGTCGGTAGGTATTCAGGCGATGAAAGACGTGGTGGCGCGCCTTAGTCGTGCCATAGGCGCCGGTTTCGACGTCGAGCTGATTGAAAAACACCACAACCAGAAGGAGGATGCGCCGAGCGGCACCGCCAAAATGCTGCTGTCGGCCCTTGACGGCATCGATAAAAAAACAATCGTGAACGGGCGCAACGGCCTGCAGAAACGCGCCGATAACGAAATCGGCGTACACGCCGTGCGCGGCGGCACCATTGTGGGCGAACACACCCTTATCTTTGCCGGCAACGACGAAATCATTGAAATCAAACACACGGCGTTGTCGAAGCGCATCTTTGCCGACGGCGCCCTTCGTGCGGCGCAGTTTGTGGTACCGCAACCGGCAGGACTGTATGGCATGGCGGAAGTGCTGAAATAGAAAGCGCTAAATGAAAAAATAATTCAACGACTATGGAGACAGCCGAACAAATCATTGATTTTATCAAAAACGCCAAAAAGAAAACGCCGGCAAAGGCGTATCTTCAGGGTACCGTACAGCCTGTGAATGAGGCCGAATTGCAGGTCTTTGCCGAAGCCAATACCGCCGTTGCCGTGGGCGATTACGCCGCCGTCAAAGCCTTTCTGGACGAGCATAAACAACAAATCCGGTTTAGCCGTGTCGAAGTGGAAGC
>JAISRS010000412.1 GCA_031273485.1 Prevotellaceae bacterium | reverse complement strand
TGTTGGATGAATACATTAAAAATATTAATAATCAGCAAATTGCCAATATTGATATTCAGCAATTGGTTTCAGAACTTTACAAACTCAAAACATTCGAATGGGGCGGCGACTATCAGAACTCATTGGATAAGTATTTGGTCAGCAAATATGTAAAAGTGCAAAATCCGTCATTCGATTATTTGATGTCTAAATTTGAAACAGAAATCAATCCTGCCGTACAAGGTTATGTATTAAATAGTTGGTATAACTATTGGAGTAGCGTTTTGATTGAAAATATTTTCAAATCACATTCGGTAGTTTTGCCAACGGTTGGGCAAATCAAAAGCGTTGATTTTTTCATAAACGATATTCCTTTTGACTTGAAAGTAACTTATTTGCCTGCTGAATTTATCAAACAAAAGAGTAAGGAAAAAGATTTTCCGGCAGAACTTACTTTCTTGAAACAGAAAGCTAAAGAGGCTAAAATCATGTTTGATAAAGATGCCAAACCAAGCGACATTTTCTACGAAATAACCGAGAAAATGAAAGATAGAAATGATGCTATTTGCAAACATACTTTAGCAACTTTGAAATCCGTAAAATTGAAAATTTTACAAGAGGTACAAGCCAACCCAAAAATGTTGGCAAAATGGTTGTACGAAAATCAGGGCGAAATGCGCTTCGGCTCTGAAAATCGTTTGTTTCTCGTGTTGGTTGATACGGACGATTTTAATAATTCGTGGAAACTGAAACGAAATATTGACCTTTTGAAACCGACAATCGTTTCATATTTAGATAATTTCAAAATCAAGATAACAGATGATTTGCGAGTTGATTTTGAGTTCAAAGGCAAACCGCACGGGTTTTCGGCGTTGGCGGATGTGATTTTTGTGGTGAAATAAAAGAAAATGAATGATAAATGAGGCTCTATAACGTTTTGTATAGGTGCAGGAAGGTGCGGGATTAATCTAAACGGTATAAATTGTGCAGGGGGTTGCCCGGATGGGACTGCATGGGGATACTTACCTTGTACCCACACAAAACGTTTTAGACCCATTTTCCATTGGTGTATTGAAATAGGCCAGTCTTTCGGCCGTATTCATGTCTTTTATTTTGGCATAAATCTTTTTTGTCTTTACTCGTTTTCATATCCCATTAGTGTGTCAGGATGGAGGTGTGGGTGAAGGAGTCGGGGAAATTGGAGGCGAAGGAGGGGGGTTGGGCGGAAAAAAGGGCGAAGACTGAGGAGCCGGAGCCGGACAGGGAGGCGTAGATTGCTCCCATATCGTAGAGGCGTTGCTTGATGGCGGCAATGGCCGGGCGACGGGCGAAGAGCCTTGGCTCGAAATCGTTTGTCATATAGTTTTTCCATTCTGCCACGGGGAGGCGGATTATCTCTTTTAGCGATACCGGAGGGGTGACGAGGCAGAAGTGCAGCCCTTTCAGCGACAGAGCGACCGGCTCGAACACATTCCCCGTTCCCGAAGCGAAGACCGGAGCGTTGCGGATGAAAAACGGACAGTCTGCACCCAAAATCAGGTATAACCCACTTTGCACTTTTCTAACGAAACAGACACCGACCACTTTTTATCAACATCATTCATTACTTCATCACCTGCCCACTGTGGGGCGGGAGCTAATCTTGCACCCTCTTGGCTAAACAGTACAAATCTTGACACTAGGAAATCTACTTGCTAAATCGCTGGATGTATATGTATACGGTTTGGAGAAGTGGTAGAAAAGCAGTAGTTTTGTAATTTATAATAAGATAGAAAATATGCTTTTTGAAGAATATAAATATTTCAGTTACAAGTTCCCCGAACCGCAATATCTGGGCGCAAAACATACCCATTTGTCGTGGCTCAGTAAGTTTATACCTGAAAATGTCAAAACTGCACTTGATGCTTTTGCTGGCTCACAATCGGTTAGTTTCCTTTTTAAGCAGATGGGATTTCAGATAACAACAAATGATTTTTTAAATTTTAACAACCAAATAGGTAAGGCTTTAATTGAAAATAAGTCTGAAAAAATAAAAAATGATGATTTGAAAATTTTGTTTCAAAAGTCACCTCAAAAAGAAAGCTATACTCTCATGGAAACAGTTTTTACCAATGTGTTTTTTGAGAGAGAAGAAGCCATTTTTATTGATAATTTTAGGGCGAATATTCCGTTCTTGGAGAATCCATACAAACAGGCATTGGCATTTGCTGTTATGAATCGCAGTTTGACGCGCAAAATCACGATGGGACATTTCGGACACACACAAGCATTGGTTTATGCTGCCGAGCCGGAAAGAGTTAAACGTAATCGCAGTTTAATTCGCCCAATAAAGGAGTTGTTTTTAGAACTTCTACCGCATTACAACAACGCCGTTTTTGATAACGGACAGGATAATCCGAGTTTTAACGAAAATATTTTAACCCTGTTGCCGAAATTATCAAATATTGATTTGGTATATTTCGACCCGCCCTATTGTGACAGCCACGCCGACTATCAGGGTTTTTACCATTTACTCGAAACGTATACGGAATATTGGAAAGATAAGGATTTTGTGAATGGAATAAAACGATATGAACCACAACGCTACAGCGGGTTTGATAAAAAAGGCGAGGTCATATGTTCTTTTGAAAAATTATTTGAACTTTCAGGCGAAATCCCTTGTTGGCTAATCAGTTATAACAATCGCAGTTATCCCGATATTCAGACATTTGAAAAATTAATTTCTAAATATAGAGATATAACGATAGAACATAAAACCTATCAAAATTGTAGAGGCGGCAAAGGAAGTGTTGCGGGAAGTAAAGAGATGTTATTTGTATGTAAGCCAAAGGAAAAACATTTTATATCAACAATTTACACCGAAGAATTAACGCATGAAAAATTTTGAATATTGGGACAATCTTCACCGAAACGAACAATTGGAGGAATTTAGCCACGACCGTATTGGTTTGTTGTGGCTGAAACTCAAATCCATTGTCAGAGTAGAATTGGTAAAAGGATTTTTGGATTTTTCCGGCTACGAAATCGACATGAAAAAGCAAAACAACAATTTTCGTGCTTTGTTCGATTTACTCTCAAAAGATATTAGTAAGTCCCATAAATTGTTGGATGAATACATTAAAAATATTAATAATCAGCAAATTGCCAATATTGATATTCAGCAATTGGTTTCAGAACTTTACAAACTCAAAACATTCGAATGGGGCGGCGACTATCAGAAC
>JAISRS010000306.1 GCA_031273485.1 Prevotellaceae bacterium | reverse complement strand
GCGGCAATCGTCGTCGGGCATACTTTCACCGGAGTGAAGGAACAGACATCGGGCTTGTACGCGCGTAAACTGGCGGAACTCGGCTACATCGCGCTTGCCTTCGACGCATCATTCTGGGGTGAAAGCGGCGGAGAACCCCGAAATATCGAAGTTCCCGAAATACGTGTGGAGGATTTCAGCGCGGCGGTGGACTTTTTGAGCAATCATCCGCAGGTGGATAAAGACCGCATCGGCGTGCTGGGCATCTGCGGGGGAGGATGCTACTCGGTCAGCGCCGCCGCGATTGACCACCGTATCAAGGCGGTCGCCACCGTCAGCATGTACGACCTTGGACGCGCCCGCCGACAGGCGCTTGGCGACGTCATTACTTATGAGCAGCGCATGAAAACGCTTGATGAAATCGGCGAACAGCGCACACGGGAATTTGCGGGCGGAGAACGGAGAGATAACCTTGGCGTTCCCGACAAATTAAGTCCCAACGATACGGAGAACACCCGCGAATTTTTCGATTATTACCGCACGCCGCGTGGACAACATCCCAACACGGCAACCAATTACTCTTTCACGAGTGTTGCGCCGATGATGAACTTCTTCCCCTTCGCACAGATTGAAACCATTTCGCCCCGACCGCTGCTGTTTATTGTAGGTGAGCGGGCGTTGTCGGCATATTTCAGCGAAGACGCCTACGCAAAAGCAGTCGAGCCAAAGGAATTGTTTGTAGTAAAGGGCGCTTCGCACGTTGATTTGTATGACCGACCGGAATATATGGCAGTGTCGATTCCCAAACTTGATTCGTTCTTTCAACAATACTTAGGCATGAAAAATAAATAACATATAATGAATTCTCTTCTGCCTCCGATCTAATTTCACAAGGGTCAGCCGGTCGTACATGGAAAGGTCTTTCACCCGGTCTTTTAACTCTTCGAAAAAAGCAATGCGCGTCGTATCCAAGTATTCGTTATTGATACGATGAACCAAGATTTATGAACTCATTTTTCATGCTTATAACCAACTGATAATTAATAATATAATATTTAAAAATTGCTCATTTTTGACGTTTTTTGTCCCGATTCCGTCCCTGATAGGTCGAGATGTAATTTCGATATAGCCCCGACCAAACGAAAACTTAACCGACTGAATATTAGATGTTAATAAATTTAATTTAGATTTATTTAACATAATCGAGTATATCTAATAACTTATTTATTTGAGTTTAGATTAATGTAAACAATAATTTTTGAAAGGAATATTTTCTAAAAAATCTTTTTCGGAAATAATTTCAATATCCTGTCCTTTCTGTAATAATTGCATAGCTTTCTTTTGCTTTCCGCTTAAACCACTTTCTCCAACTATTTTAAAATCCTGTTGTCCTACAACCAAAAAATTAGTTCGCGAAGTTACGGACTTTTCAAAAATTCCTCCTATGTCTGCGATTATTTGCCAAGCATCTTTACGTACAATACCCATTAAAGTACCCGTGAAAACGACAACTTTTCCATAAAATAAATTTTCCACATCGTGCTTGGAAGCATCTCCTTCAATGGTTCTTGCATCAATATCTTTATGATCGTATAGCTTGCCTTTAGTTCCGGGACCTGTATAGCTTTTGCTTTCGTGAGACATTGTTCCCGGTATAATCCTGTGTGTATCGGCAAGCATGGAAAAGTCGGAGACCCCGGTTTTTTCAAAAGCCTTCAGGCAGATTTTTGCACATGCCTCGGCATCATCGCCTGCTCTGTGATGATTGAGTAGAGGTATATTCAGATAATCACAAATTGGAGCCAAAGAGTAAGAAATTAATCTGGGAAAAGTTCTTCGAGAAAGCGTACAGCTACACATTGTTTTAATATTTGGATAATCCAAGCCATATAAATCCAATACATCTCTTAACACGTACATATCAAAAGCCGCAGTATGGGCAATAACCATTTTCCCATCAATCAAAGGGAATATTTCTTTCCACACAACATCAAATTCAGGCTTATCCAAAGTATCTTTCGGCGCGATTCCGTGAATGGAAATGTTATAAGATGAATAATGGTTATCTTCCGGCTTTACCAGCCAAGAGCGCGTATTTACAATTTCACCGTTTTCTACAAACGACAATCCTATTTCACAAACGGAACTCCTTGCTTCATTTGCCGTTTCAAAATCAAGGGCAACAAATTCAATATTTTTCATAACTTCCTGTTTTTTAATTGTTTATAATTATTTAATTCACATATTCTACGCAACAACTCTATTTGCTTTTCTTTCTCTTCCAGCAACTGCTTTAAGTGTTCATTTATTTATTCTTCATTAATACCTGTATTAACCGCTCCTTCTCTTCCAGCAGCTGCTTTAAGTGTTCCAATTCTTTTTGACAATTGCTTAACGAAATATCGCCCGTAACTGAATTGTTGCCCAATGCTACCGAATGATTATTTGCATTTATATAATTATTCGGTGATGAATTTTCATCGAAAAAATAACTAACTGGAACTTTAAAAAATCTTGCAAGCTTCTCAAGAGTATCAGTAGCCATACACGTTTTTTCATATAAATAGTCATCAAGCGTATTTCTTGCCACACTCAGATGTTTTGACAGTTCAGTTTTTCTTACTTTTTTTCATCTATTAATTGTCTGATTTTGAAACCTATAGACATAAAATTAAAAATTATCCTTAAAAATAATGTTAGAAAATTTGCACATATGTTAGATTAGACGGCTCTATAACGTTTTGTATGGGTAATATTCAAACTTAAGTTTTCCGCAGAGGAAGAAAATCATATTTATAAAATTCTCTGTTTTTCTGTATCCTCTTGCTCTGCGTTTAGCCAACTGTATTTTTGAATTTATACCCTCTAAAACACCGTTAGTGACTTGTTTATCGAAGTATGCAGTGATGCCGAACCAATGAGATTTTATCATATTCACAAACTTTATAAATGGCTGAATAGCGGTATCTAACACCAGTCCGCACCAAAACCACAAATATCCTTTTGCCTCCTCTTTGTTCCCGATTTCAAACACATCTAAAAACAGTTGCCTGAGCCTGTACGCCTCGCCCAAACGCGGATAATAATCTAAAATTATCTGTAAATCAGACTTTTTCTCTGCCGTCAATCTGTCATATTTTTTCAAAATTGTATATCTGTGATTTTTAAGCATTTCGTTGCCTTTGCGTTCCAAACGGCGAACTTCGTCCAATGCCTCATTAAGCGATTTTATTAAATGAAATTTGTCGAAAACTATTTGACTTTCAGGAAAATGTGTTGTCACTCCACTAATAAATGCGGGCGACATATCCATACTCACAAGTTCGATATTTTCGCGTTTGCCGTTTTTTGTTTCCAGTGTTTCCACCAATTTTTCTACCGTTGAGGCATCTTTACCTTCGGTTACAAATATGGTCCTTCGTTTTTCCAAATCAACTGCCTGTGTAATATATTCGTGTCCTTTTTTTCGCGATGTTTCGTCAATGCCAATCTGTTTTACTTCGCTCAAATCATCGGCAGCAACGGCTTTTT
>JAISRS010000268.1 GCA_031273485.1 Prevotellaceae bacterium | reverse complement strand
GGGAGAAACAAGACGGGCATGATTGATGAATTATTTGTGACCTTTACGGTTTTATGCCTTTGTCGAAAAAAAAATCTCAAAATCCCATTGCAAATGTCAAACTATTCCATATCTTTGTGACGCTAAATAATTTTTATGAAACAACAAGATAAAAATAGAATTAAGGACAGAATCAAGGAAAAAGTATCCTTGCTCCCGTCGGAACCCGGAGTGTATCAGTTTTTTGATGTCTCGAATAAAATTATATATATCGGGAAAGCCAAGGATTTGAAAAAAAGAGTTGCAACATATTTTTTTGCAAATAACGACAGGAATGTGAAACTGCAAGTGATGGTGAATAAAATATGCGATATTCAACACATCATCACACCCAGCGAATCGGACGCTCTTTTGCTGGAAAACAACATGATAAAACAATATCAACCCCGTTATAATGTCCTTCTTAAAGATGATAAAACGTTTCCGTGGATTTGTGTGAAAAACGAAAATTTTCCCAAAATATACCTCACCCGCCGAAAGCAGAACGACGGCTCAAGGTATTTCGGACCATATACTTCCGTTTCGATGGTCAAAATGTTGATCGAACTTATAAGACAAATATATCCTATACGCACATGCCGATTGTTGCTGACTCCGGAAAAAATAGCAAAAGGTAATTATTCTGTTTGTCTTGATTTTCATATCGGAAACTGCAAGGGTCCATGCAAAGGTCTGCAAAGCGAAGCCGAATATATGGAACTTGTGGAGCAGGCAGTGGATATTATCAACGGTAATGTCGGTTCGGTGATGAAACTATTGAGAAAAAGAATGAAAATCGCCTCCCAAAAACGGAATTTTGAGGAAGCTCAATCACTGAAAGAAAAACTTAACAAACTGAAACAATATCAGTCAAAATCCATAATCGTAAACCCCTCGATCAATAACGTAGATGTGATGTCATTTATTTTGGACGGAAATACGGCATATTCCAATTTCATGCGAGTGGTCAAAGGCTCAATCATACAGTCCTATAGCATAGAGGTGCGGCTTGGCATAGAAGAAGACCGTGAGTCGCTGTTAAGCATGATGATGATGGAAATAAAACAGAGGCTCAATACTGAACTGTCAAACAAAATCGTGGTTCCGTTTATCCCCGATATCGCATTTGACAAAGTGACATATATTATTCCGCAAAAGGGCGATAAAATGAAATTGTTGCGGTTCTCCGAAAAAAACGTTAATGCCTATCGCTTCGAAAGACTGAAACAGATGGAAAGAATCGACCCTGAAAAACATATCGAACGAATATTAAATACTCTTCAATATGATCTGAATCTAAAGTCGATGCCTCGCAGAATAGAATGTTTCGACAATTCCAACATTCAGGGAACCAATCCTGTTGCCGCCTGCGTGGTTTTCGTCAATGCCAAGCCCTCGAAGAAAGAATACCGGCATTTTAACATAAAAACCGTAGAAGGTCCCGATGATTTTGCGTCGATGAAAGAAATAGTGTATCGTCGATACTCAAGACTGTTGAAAGAGGGCGCTCCCTTGCCGCAATTAATTGTTATCGACGGAGGAAAAGGTCAGTTGAACGCCGCAGTACAAAGTCTTAAAAAGTTGGATTTGCTTGATAAAATTCCGGTTTTGGGACTTGCAAAACGCCTCGAAGAGATATATTTTCACAACGATAATATCCCTTTGCATCTTAATAAAAACTCCGAAACATTGAAGGTGCTCATGCACATAAGGGACGAGGCTCACCGTTTCGGAATCACTTTCCACAGAACCAAAAGAAGCGCTAATTTCATTAAATCGGAATTGAGAACTATCAAGGGCATAGGGGAGATTACGGCAAATAATCTTATGCTGAAATTCAAAACGGTATCTGCCATAAAACAGGCTTCGCAACAGGAACTCATAGATACTGTGGGAAAACGTGCAGCGGAATTGATTCGATCCTATTTCAATGCCCGCAATTCTAAGAACGAATCATAAACGACGGGGGCATGGGTTAAAACAAATGGTCGGATAACGGCTAAATCTGATTTTGAGGCGCTATAGAGAGAGGTGCCGACTACGTTCTATTCATTCGGCGTAGCGATAGCCCGAAGGGCTTGATTTTCATAACCGCAGGTCGATGACCTGCGGAAAAGTACCCGTATGTTCTCTGCCTGAAAGGCAGGACTGAAACGTAAATTGAAATAATAATAATTAGTCCTGCCTTTCAGGCAGTTGTTCGGGAGGTTACTTCCGCAGGTCGATGACCTGCGGTTATGAAAATCAAGCCCTTCGGGCTGCTTGGCGACCTTTTTATTCGGCGTAGTCGTCATTGCTACGGCGCAACCGGAAGCAATTGCGCCTCAAAATAAGATTTAGCCAAAATCCGCAGTATTTTTTTGTTGAATACATAATCTTTCTTTAAGGACTTTAAGGTCTTTAAAGTCCTTAAAGTCCTTATAAAACCTTAAATCCAACAAAAAAGCACAATTACCAAAATTGTGCTTTTAATTTTTTACACTTTATGAACCGGATTAATATCCGAAAATTTCTTCCTGTTTTAGATGTTGTATTCTGCCTATTTTGCCTATTGCGTCCATATCGAGGTCATTAACATCTCCAAGTATACAATAAGTAAACGGTTTGTTTTTCACATACTTTTCCTGAAAAGCTTTCACATCGGCTAAAGTCATGGTTTGGACCTTTTCAAAAACATCTTTTCTTGAATCGTAGTTATATCCGAACTCCGTTGCCCACAAATAATTCCACAGTATTGATTCTCTCAACATTCGTGAAGTTCGTATATCGGAGATAATATTGTCTTTTGCAATGTTGAATGCTTTTTCCGATTCCGGCATATTGTTCAATATATCGAGGAAAGCGGTGTAAGCCTCTTTAAACTTGTCGTTTTGAGTAGCGATAAACGTAGTTAAATAATACGACCTGTCGGGTTTTCCGGGCGAGGAGTAAGACGCTGAGGCGCTGTATGCCAGTCCGCGAGCTTCGCGCATTTCCTGAAAAACTATGCTGTTCATTCCTCCGCCGAAATAATTGTTATACATCTGGCGATAAGGTTCAAGCGCTTTGTTATAGCCGTTTTCTCCTTTCGACAACATCGCAAAATAGATTTGTTTTGCGTCGTAATGAGCAAGATAAACCTTGTTTTCGTTTGTTTCCTGTTGAGTAAACTTAACGGCTTCGGGAACGGGCAGCAGTTTGTCGGCAACAGCATGATTCTTATTTATTTGTTCCGTTATTTGAGCCTCCGTCAGGGGACCGTAATACAGTATTTTGTGTTCGTAGTTTTTCAACGATTTGATTTTTTCCGTCAACGCCTGCGGGTTCAGCGCTTTCAATTCCTCCGACGAGAGGATATTGGTTACGGCGGATTTTGGTCCCCATTGCGCATAATTGACAAGTCGTGAATAATTTACTCTCTGATTTGCTTTGGCGTCCGTTCTTGATTTCAGTATATCGGCAGCCATATTTTCCCATGCCTGAACATCAACCACGGCGTCGGCAAGACGTTCTTCGAGGAGCAGCAGGGCTTTTTCGAAATTGTCGCTTAAGCCGCTAAGCGACACGTAAACACGCTCGTTGGTGGCGGAAACTCCAAACGAGCAGGCTAACTTGTATAATTCGCTTTTCAGTTCTTCCGCCGTGCGTTTTGAGGTTCCGAGATAATCCATATAATCAAAAGCCAAGCCCAGCAATCTGTCGTTGCTATTGCCCATTTCAAACACATAATTGATTGAGAACAGGGGATTAACGGTATTTTGTTTATAAAGAATCTCAATGTCGTTTTTTGCTTTCGGTTTCGACAAATCTTTGGAATAATCCACAAACACAGGCTCGATTGAAGGCGTTTTCCGTGATTTCAGTTCCGCCAAAAAGCCGCTTTCCTTGTCCCTGTTGGTTGGGACAGGGGTGATTTGCGGTTTATCTATCTTTTTATCATCGGGTTTACCCTGACGTTTATACACAACAACATAATTGTCGTTGAAATATTTATTACAGAAATTCACAACGTCCTGTTTTGTTATTTTCGATTGAAAATCCACAAGTTCCACCTGATCTTTCCATTCGATATGATTCACAAAAGCATTTAAAAACATGTAGGCTGCATTTCTCGGTTCCTGTTGTTCGTAGTATTTTTTCAATTTAAAATTATTGATCACCGCCTCCAGCAGCCAATCCTCGAACTCGCCTTTTTTCAGCAATTCCACCTGACTGAGCAACAGCGCGCGCACTTCGTCCAGCGATTGTCCTTCTTTCGGAGTTCCATACAATTCCCACAAACTGTAACCGTCGAGAGAATAAGAGCCGCTGCCGCCGTTCAAAATCTTTTGTTTTTGAACCAAATTCAAATCAATCAACCCTGCTTTTCCGTTTGTTACAAGATAATCCACAAATTCCATGCAGGCGGCATCCTTAGTGTTAGCCCCCGGCAAGCGGTATGCAATTGCTATATTTTCGGCTTCAAGCCCAACAACTTCCTTCACCACAGGGCTGTTAATCGGTTGTTCCGGCAAAGTTTTCAGTTCCGGGACATCCGTCGGTTCAAATCCTCCGAAATACTTGTCAATAACCGCTATTGTCCTGTCGGGATCAATGTCGCCCGACAAGCATACCGCCATATTATTAGGCACATAGTATGTCCTGTAATAGTTTTTGATATTGGTTATCGAAGGATTTTTCAGATGTTCCTGCGAGCCGAGAATCGTTTGTTTTCCATAAGGATGATGAGGAAACAGCCCTGCAAACAGAGTGTCGATCAGTTTGCTGTCATCGCTTGCCAGACTCATGTTATATTCCTCATACACAGTTTCCAGTTCGGTGTGGAACAGTCGAAACACCGGATTTGCAAAACGTTCCGACTGAATTTCCGCCCAGTTCTCCAGTTCATTCGCCGGAATATTTTCGACGTATGCCGTAAAATCGTAAGATGTAAAGGCATTTGTACCCTGCGAGCCGACGATGCTCATAAGTTTATCGTATTCGTTTGGGATAGCGAATTTTGCCGCTTCCTGCGAAACGCTGTCAATTTGTGCATACAGCGCTTTTCGTTTGTCCTCGTCGGTTGTTTTTCTGTAAACCTCGTACAGTTGTTCGATTTTGTTGAGTAAAGGTTCCTCCGCCTTATAATCCGACGTGCCGAACTTTACCGTTCCTTTAAACATCAGATGTTCCAGATAGTGAGCCAGACCGGTAGTTTCCGGCGGGTCATTTCTGCCGCCCACCCGCGTTACTATATAGGTCTGAATCCTCGGTTTGTCTTTGTTCACCGACATGTACACCTTTAGACCATTGTCCAAGGTATATATCCGCGCTTTCAGCGGATCGTTTTTCACTGTTTCATAACTGTACTTCGATTCTGTACATGAAACCATTAGCGCTATAAATAGAACTAATAATAAAGATAAAATTTTTCTCATAATAATTTATTTAATAATTGATATTACAATATTTCAATATTCCTGTAACATGCTGTTAAATCTTTCCGTAATTTTAAATTTAACGGCGCAAAGATACG
>JAISRS010000267.1 GCA_031273485.1 Prevotellaceae bacterium | reverse complement strand
CCCATTTTTGCAACGGCTTCGAGAACTTTCTTGATTCCAAGTTCCTGAATATCGTCACGTAAAGAGTAAAGTTGTAAACCTATATGCTTTTTTGCGCCTCCACTGCAAGATGATAATAATTGAGGCGCTACAAGCGTACCTGCAACTGCAAAAGCTGCTGTTTTTAAAAACTCACGTCTATTTTTCATTGTTTTTAATATTAAAAGAGTTATAAATTATTTTAATGCGTGCAAAGGTAGAACAATTTGGTAATATTTATTAAAATAAATTTAATTTTTTTATTTACATATTAGATACTGCATTGAGTTTCAAATCTCAAGAATATATAATTTTTCTTGTTGTTTTGTGCCAAACGAAATGAATTACGAATTAAAAATTAAAAATTACTAATTATGTTTAAATTCCTTAAAGACCTTAAAGACTTTAAAGACCTTAAAGTGGGAGCGCTCCCGTTCGGCGTAGCGTCATTGGCAGGCACAAGCCGCCTCAAAATAAGATTTAGCCTTCGTGGCAGGTTCTTTTTGAACGGGAAATATACTTAATCGCAGCCATTTACAAATAGAGAATACTGTTGCGGCGGCATCCTCTGTTGTAGATTGTTGTAAATTTTTCAATCGTGTAACAAATTATTTACTACATTTGCGCCCGATTATAGAATCTTACAGTGAGCCTGTTTGTCGCTCTACAGAGCTTTTAAACAGCAGGCGCTCAGGAAAGATGAAAGATATTTTAAAACAATAAAAACTATAGGAAATGAATAAAATTAGTGTATTATCATTATCAGTATTGCTGTTTGCAGCATGTGCTAAAAAAGAAAACGTGAAAGTATTACTCGAAACAACGGAAGGAAATATTGTGATTCGGTTGTATGACGACACCCCTCAACACAGGGACAATTTTGTGAAACTTGTGAAAGACGGCTATTATGACGGCGTGATTTTTCATCGAGTGATAGAAACATTTATGATTCAAGGCGGCGACCCTGATTCAAAAAACCCGAAACCGGATGCAGTATATGGCAAAGGTGGACCTGATTACAAAATCCCGGCAGAGATTTTACCAAACAGATACCATAAAAAAGGAGTTTTGGCGGCAGCACGCACCAACAATCCTAAAAAAGAATCCTCCGGCTCCCAATTCTATATAGTGCAGGGACGTGTGTATGACGCCGAAGAACTGACGGAACTGGAACAAAATAAAAAAATCAATACTCCCGATTTTAAATTCGGCGAAGAAGCCAAGAAGGATTATGCTAAAATCGGAGGAACTCCGCATTTGGACGGAGAATATTCGGTGTTTGGAGAAGTTACGGAAGGTTTGGAGGTTGTGGACAAAATCGCCGCACAGGAAACAAATGCCAACGACAGACCGCTGAAAGATGTGATTATTAAAAAGGTTACTTTTGTGAAGTAATACGGTTCGGATTAAATAAATATCAGTTAATGAGAGAAAAAATAGAGCAGCTCAAAAAAAACATCGAACAGTTTAAGGCTGACACCCTGCAACAGTTGGAAGAGTTCAGGGTTCGCACTTTGGGCAAAAAAGGCGAATTGACGGCAATCTTCGAGGAGTTTAAGAATGTGGCTCCGGAGCAAAAAAAGGAATTCGGACGACTTTTGAATGAGGTGAAAAATCTGATTCTGGAGAAATTAAAATCCCAAAAGGAAAGTTTCGACGCCGTAGAAACAGTATCCGGTATCGCGGACAAAACTCTTCCGGCTAATGCGGACAGTATCGGTTCGAGGCATCCGATATCTTTGGCAAAAAACGAAATATTGGAAATATTCGCCCGCTTAGGTTTTACCGTAGCCGACGGTCCTGAAATTGAGGACGATTGGCATGTGTTTTCGGCGCTGAATTTTCCGCCCGACCATCCGGCAAGAGATATGCAGGATACTTTTTTTATAGAACAAAATCCCGACATACTGCTGCGAACTCACACAAGCTCAATACAGGTAAGGGTTATGGAAAAACAAAAACCGCCAATACGGGTAGTCTGCCCGGGACGGGTGTTCAGAAATGAAGCGATTTCGGCGCGGGCGCATTGCATCTTCCATCAGGTGGAAGGACTGTATATTGATAAAAACGTGTCGTTTGCCGATATGAAACAAACTCTTTTGTATTTCGCCCGCGAAATGTTCGGCGAAAATACGAAAATCAGACTTCGTCCATCGTTTTTCCCATTCACAGAGCCGTCGGCGGAGATGGACGTGTCGTGCAAAATATGCGGCGGCAAAGGCTGCAATATCTGTAAACATACCGGATGGTTAGAAGTGCTGGGATGCGGCATTGTTGACCCTAACGTGTTGGAAGCCTCCGGAATCAACAGTAAAGAATATACCGGATTCGCTTTCGGCATGGGCATCGAACGTCTGGCAATGCTTAAATGGCAAATAAAAGATCTGAGATTGTATTTCGAGAATGACGTCCGTTTTCTTGAACAGTTTCAATCGGTTATTTGATTTAAATCATAGGGGGGATTCGTTTGTCGCTGAAAAATAAAATCAAAGGATGCGCGCCATGACCGGAAATGTTACGAATCCTGTTATCCTTAGCATAGAAACCGGAGGCGACAATTGTTCGGTAGCCTTGTCGAAAGGCGCTGAAATTATTGCAATTAAAGAGAATAAGGACAGAGAACATTCAAAATATTTGTCGGTTTTCACAGATGAGATTATCAAGGCGTCGGGACTGCAATACACGGATATTGACGCTGTTGCCGTAAGCAAAGGTCCCGGTTCGTACACCGGCTTGAGAATAGGCGTCGCAACAGCCAAAGGAATATGTTATGGAATAGATAAACCCCTGATTGCTATATGCAGTTTACTCGCATTGACGTCTGCCTGCACTCGCACCGATTCGGACGCTATATATTGTCCGCTGATTGACGCACGACGATCGGAAGTTTATACGGCTTTGTTTAACGCTTCCTTAGAACAACTGTCGGAGATTGAGGCAATGATAATTACGGAAAATAGCTTCAAAGAAATATTGAATACGCATAAAATCCGCTTTTTCGGCAGCGGAGCGGAAAAATGTAAGGAAATAATCAAACACCCTAACGCCGTATTCGTAGAAACAACAAGCTCCGCATCCGGACTTGTACGACCGGCAAATGAAGCATTTCAAAATAAAAAGTTTGAAAATACAGCCTATTTCGAACCCTTTTATCTTAAAGATTTCGTGGTCACAAAAAGCAACAAAACACGACTTTAAATCCTGACTTCATCCACAGATTGTCTTTTGTCACCGAATTAACACGATTTTTTTATCCACGAATTTTTTTTATCCACGAATTACACGGATTACACGAATTTTTTTTCACGAATTTTATCGAATTACACGAATTAAAAAATCCTTCGGATTTTTTTGCTGCGCGCTCTTCATCGTTTATCGTTCATCGTTTATCGTTCATCGTTTATCGTTCATCGTTCATCGTTCGTTCCAATCTTAACGGTTTTGTAACATCAATGTAAATAAGATGTAATTTAACGCCGTTACTTTTGCGGCAATTAAAAAGTGAATGACATGAAAAAAACGCTAAGACGTATTTCGGAATGTACAATAAAAGGTCTATTGACTTTGAGCGGAGGTGTAACAAGTTTTGTTATTTTATTGATCGTGATTTTCTTATTCAGGGAAGGTTTTGGTTTGTTCAAGAGTTCTGCGGTCGAAAAGGGTTATGTGCTTTGCATCAATGCAGCCAATCCTGTTGAGGAACTGCATTCGGCAGAAATCAAAAAAATATTTGACTCCGAAATTACCAACTGGCAAACCCTGGGAGGTGATGATGAGGAAATTATGCTGTTTCGGTTCGATGAAATTTTTTCTCTTTATTCCGACGAAGAATTAGGCGACAATTATGTCTTGCTGCCCGAAAAATTAGGCGAAATTATAGCTCAAAATCCGGGCATTATTGCATTTCTTCCCGAAAAATACCTGCCTGCAAATAATATTTCCGTACAGGTATTACCTTCGGAAAATATCTCTGCAAACGATTTTTTCACCGGTCGAGAATGGATTCCCACAGCTACGCCTTCGCCGCAGTTTGGAGTACTGCCGTTGATACTGGGAACGCTCTGGGTAAGTATTTTCGCCATTCTCATAGCCCTTCCTCTGGGCTTGGGCGTTGCCGTTTACATGTCGGAACTGTCCGGTGAAAAAACACGTAAACTGTTGAAACCTGCCATTGAATTGCTGGCGGGAATACCCTCGGTAGTATATGGATTTTTCGGTTTGGTTGTACTTGTCCCTTTTCTTCAAAAGGCGCTTGATTTGCCGGTGGGAGAAACCGCCTTTGCAGGAAGTATAATATTGGCAATCATGGCTCTGCCCACAATAATCACCCTCGCCGAAGACGCAATGCGTAATACGCCCAAAGCCATGCGCGAAGCAAGTCTGGCATTAGGAGCAACACATTGGCAAACCATTTACAGAGTGATTATTCCATACGCAGCCTCCGGAATTACGGCAGCGGTAGTTTTGGGCATCGGACGCGCCATAGGCGAAACCATGGCGGTGCTGATGGTCACAGGCAATGCCGCCGTTATGCCACACTCGCTGTTTGAACCCGTGCGCACCATTCCCGCAACCATAGCCGCCGAACTTGGCGAAGCGCCAACAGGAGGAACTCATTATCAGGCTCTGTTTTTACTGGGATGTATTTTATTCGTCATTACAATGATTATTAGCGTATCGGCAGAATTAATTTCAAAGAAACAACAAAATAAAGGTCTGTAAATTGTTTGTTTCGCCCCCCCTACCCGACTGACTCATGAGGCTGTCTTAAAAGCAGTTTAGCGCTCAGATAACGCAGATTTAACAGGATTTACGCAGATCTAAATTGAAACTCATAAAACTCAAGGGAAATCTGCGTGATTATTTTTGCGCCGGTTTATTTTTTATGCCAAATCCGCAGGGAGCGAAATTGAGGTATGATAATTGCTAAATACTTAGCAGAAAGTTGACAAAGGATATTTGCGCAATATATAACTTATTGAACAAATGGCAATTGAAACTTGTTTGTTATTGTAAAACGATTTATAAATTAAATAGAAAAATTGTTATTTTGGCATTATATCATGTCAATTTGGCAGTGGGAGGATAAAATGGCTTTTGATAAATTTGAAAATATTTTTGTAACGAGTGCTATGGGAGAGAATGTTGGATTTATACCCCTCAATGAAGACGCTTCGGAGGATTTTACCGAAAAGGATTTGCCGATTCCATTGCCTGTGCTGGTGTTGCGGAACGCGGTGCTTTTCCCCTCGGTGGTGATGCCGATAACCGTTGGCAGGGACAAATCAATAAGGTTGATCAGAGAAGCGTATTCCGGAACAAAACTGGTTGGAACTGTGGGACAAAAAGACCCCAAAGTGGAAGAACCCTCAAGTGATGACCTGTACAGAATAGGCACGCTTGCAAGGATATTGAAAATATTTGAAATGCCCGACGGCGCAATTACCGTACTGTTGCAAGGCTTACAACGTTTTTATATCGAAAATATGATTCAACAGGAACCTTTTTTTGCGGCTCATGTCACAATGTTGAAAGATAAGGAACCACCCAAATCGGACAAAAATTTCGAGGCAACGGTCGGCGCAGTGAAGGATTCTATCTCCAAAATGGTGAAATTCTCCTCACATCTGCCACCGGAAGCGTCGTTTGCAATAAAAAATATCGAAAATAAAAAACTGCTGATAAATTTCGTCTCGGCTAATGTTGATTTTGAAAATCATGACGACAGACAAAAATTACTCGAAATAGACGATTTGAAAGATCGAGCCTTAAAACTGATAGAGTTGCTCGACCGCGAAATCCAACTTCTGGAAATAAAAAATGATATTCAACAGAAAGTTCGCTCCGAAATGGATCAGCAACAACGCGAATATTTCCTGCATCAACAAATTAAAACAATTCAAAACGAACTTGGCGACAATCCCATAGACGGCGAAGTAGAACGTTTGAAACAAAAAGCGAAAAATAAAAAATGGCCCGAATATGTGCAGGAAACTTTTGAAAAAGAACTGCGTAAATTGGAAAAAATTAATCCCGCCGGAGGTGAGTTTTTTGTCCATGTCAACTATCTGGACATTCTGACCGATTTGCCATGGGACGAATGTTCGATTGATAATCTTGACCTTAACAGGGCAAAAATCACATTGGACGAAGACCATTTCGGGTTGGAGGAAGTTAAGGAACGAATACTTGAATATCTTTCAGTAATAAAATTGAAGGGCGATTTGAAATCACCCATCATCTGTTTATACGGTCCTCCGGGCGTTGGCAAAACATCCCTGGGGAAATCCATAGCCAGAGCCTTAGACCGCCGTTTCGGCAGAATTTCACTTGGAGGATTGCACGATGAAGCCGAAATTCGCGGACACAGAAGAACTTATATCGGAGCAATGCCGGGAAGAATTATACAGATTATCAACAGATGTAAAACTTCAAACCCTGTGATTATTTTGGACGAAATAGACAAGGTCGGCGCCGGTTTCAAGGGCGACCCCTCGTCAGCTTTGCTCGAAGTTCTTGACCCAGAACAAAATTCTACTTTCAGGGATAATTACATTGATATGGATTATGACCTGTCGCGCGTGATGTTTATCACAACCGCCAACCGCATCGACACAATTCATCCGGCTTTGCGCGACAGAATGGAAATGATAAACTTATCGGGATATATCACCGAAGAAAAAATAGAAATAGCAAAACGACATCTGCTTCCGAAAGCCTTGGAAGCGCATGGAATATCTCCCAAACAGCTCCATTTTGAGGATTCGCTGATAGAAAAAATCATTGAAGAATATACCCGCGAATCGGGAGTGAGGAATCTGGATAAACAATTTGCGAAAATTATCAGAAACAAGGCTAAAGCATTGGCTTTCGGCGAAAAACTAAAGAAAAAAATCACCTTCGACGAGGCAAGAAAAATATTAGGAGTACCGAAAGTTCAGAAAGACATGATAGAAACAAATAATTTCGTGGGAGTTACAACCGGATTGGCATGGACGGAAGCAGGCGGAGAAATCCTTTTTGTTGAAACAAGCCTCAGCCCCGGAAAGGGCGAACTTGTGATTACCGGCAATCTGGGCGAAGTGATGAAAGAATCGGCTATCATAGCCTTGGAATATATCAAAGCGCACGCTTCGGAACTGAAAATAAACGAAAAATTGTTTGAAAAGAAAAATATCCATATTCACGTTCCCGAAGGTGCAATTCCAAAAGACGGTCCCTCGGCGGGAATTACAATGATAACTTCCATTGCGTCAATATTCACCGGCAGAAAAGTGAAAAAAGGAATAGCAATGACAGGCGAAATCACTTTACGTGGAAAAGTGCTTGCTGTTGGCGGCGTTAAAGAAAAAATACTTGCCGCCAAACGCGCCGGAGTTACCACAATAGTGCTTTCGTCCGAAAATCAAAAAAACATCGAGGAAATTAAACAGGAATATCTCGAAGGCTTATCCTTCAAATATATGGAAACAATGATGGAGGTTCTAAACTTTGCCCTCGAAAAATAGTTAT
>JAISRS010000248.1 GCA_031273485.1 Prevotellaceae bacterium | reverse complement strand
GCCGTGCACGGATTGTCGGTCGGCTCGGCGAAGAAGCGGGCTGTACCCAGATCGAACGTCATCTTTGAGCAGAGGAAAATGCCGTCGCGGGGCAAGTCCCACCACGGGTTTTCGCAGCTGATAAGATAGTCGCCGGCTGCGAACTTAACGACCTCATACCCTTCTTCCTTAGCCGTTTCAATGGCTCGGTTGATGCCGTCGGTCGTGGCACGGGCATTGGTCTTGTCGGAACGGATGCCAAAGCGGGCATTGTCGATGACAAAGACTTTGCCCTCATTGCCGCCGCCCTCATTGAACACTTCGGAGGTCGAACATCCGGCAAGCGCCAGAAGGGACAAGATGAATCGTAATACTGTTTTTCCCATGATGGATTAATTGTTATAATTTGAAGTTATATAGTATATATTTTTTCATTTATTTGATTGAACAGTTTTTAATTTGTATATCTCTTTTACTTTCTTCAAAATAGGGCGCTCGATGGTTACAGTAATTATCCATGCTATACAAATACAGGAGCAAAAGGCTATACCTATTGCGAGAATATCGCTGATATTTTTATTTTTCAGATAATTGATAATCACAAAACCAATACTCTGATGCAATAAATATAATGGATAAGAGATTGCTCCAAAAAATAAAAGGATTTTTTTATTTAAAAGTGTTAAATATCCATACACAAACAAATAGAATACTGTAAAAATCAAAGCGGATGCAATAAAACGCTCAGTATTTTGCTTAACAATAAGAACTGCAACAAGGCAAATGAAAATAATAATGTGGTTTTCTATCCCTCCCCGTTTTGACATGATTTTATAAAAGCACATGCCTGTAAGGAAGTACATGCCAAATTTTAGGTTTAGTAAAATGTCAATGATACTGGGTTTTAGTAAAGAAACAAACATTAAAAACAACCAGACATATCCGATTAATGAATATTTAGGCAATAATTTCAACTTAAATAAAACACTTATCATGATATAAAACATCAATTCCGGTAACAAAGACCAATAAGAACCATCTACATTTCTAACATAAAGCAATCCTTGAAACATTGTGAAATTACATATAAGTTCTTTCGCTGTAGGTATTGACAGGTTCGATTTGCCTATTAGAATTACAAAAAAAGAAAGAAGCAGACATACCCAGTAAACCGGATATAATCGCATAAATCTTCTAAATAGAAATTCTTTTACATTGCCGACTTTTTCAATACTTAAAAAGATGACAAAGCCGCTAATTGTGAAAAATAAGCTAACGCCATAATGACCATAGTTCCAGTCCCATTTTGAGGAAAAATTATATTGCAACGCTTCCCTAAAAAAAGAAGTATAATGAAACAGCATTACACTGACCGCGGCAATACCTCGAAGAGCATCTAATTCTTTAATTCTCATTTTGTTTAATTGCTTTCCTACTTATTATTCCGACAATTCGCAATACGTTAGATGACATATATTTTTTCTATTTCCTTTTCATTGCCAAAATCCCGGTTGCTGCAATTCCTTATTAATTCGGCTTGAAGCGTTTTATCTTCAATCAGCTTTTTTATCCCTTCAGCACAACCCTCATTATCCATTGGAACAATAATTCCATCTACGCCATTCATCAGTTGACTGCGAGAGGTGGCATAATCGGTAATTACAACCGGTTTGCAAAGTATCTGCGCCTCGCGTACGGTTACGGCTTTGCCTTCATACCGGGAGGGTTGGGCATACAAATCGCAGGCTTTCATATAGGGATACGGATTTTCTTTTTTCCCCAATAGAATGACATGTTCCTGCATATTTGTTTCCATT
The DNA here is from genome assembly GCA_031273485.1 of Prevotellaceae bacterium. Taxonomy (GTDB): domain Bacteria; phylum Bacteroidota; class Bacteroidia; order Bacteroidales; family UBA932; genus JAIRLF01. The sequence goes on along the minus strand of JAISRS010000248.1, from coordinate 4,409 downwards.
ATCCGGGAACGAATCAACTGTTCATCGCCGCCATATCCGATTAAATACCATTTTACATCACATCCCATTTCACGCAGTTTTTGGCAGATGAACGGTACATTATCAAAGTTTTTTTGCTCAGAAAATCGACCCACTGAACAAATTGTAACCGCATCTTTTTCCCGGGGTATTTCGGCGCATACATCCATTCTGTTGGCCTGTTCTCTGATAAATGCGGGAGATAAAATGTTTTCGATCAACCGTATTTTACTTGATAGCGAAGGGAATTGCTTCAAGAAAGAATCTGTAACACTGTCAGATATGGAAGCTATGTAATCATATTTACCCCAAATATGCAGTTCGCTTTTTTTATCAAATTCAAAAAAAGAATAATCGGTATGAATCCATGCTATTTTTTTTTGAGCCTTTACTTTGTTTGATACGATGTAATGAGGATTCATAAAACTAATGGCTAAATCATACTCTTTTTTCGGATTTATTTTAGGCAAAGAGATGCAAGTATATTTTTGCTGATAATCCATATATACCAAATTTTGAGAGGAAATATGATTCTTTTTGCAAAAATATTTAGCTTTTAATAATGCGTATGTCTTCTCTGTAAGAATATCAAAATATCCGTTTTTTAAATTATTTTTTGTTGATACCAGTAAGCTTGTATATTTTTTGACTTCTGGTAGCAGATTCACTTGCTTAGAGATTAATGGCATAAAATCTCCATCATGTATAAATAAGAACAAATCAATATCATACCTTTCATAATCGCAAGCATTCAGTAATCCAATAAGACTTCGTTCAATACCTCCGATACGCATTCCATGTGTTACGATAATAATTTTTCGCTTCATTTTCTCTTATTTTTTCAATAATTTTATTACGCCAATAACATTTTTATAACCTATAACATGCATTAATTTAAGCTTTAAAGAAACTCTTATCTTAATATTCTTTGGCAACCAAGACATTGAAAAATGGTGAATTGAATAAGTATTTTCTGTTATTTCCATATTTCCATTTTCTACATTTTTGGGGCTAAAATATTCGCAAGGAAACAAATATATTTCACCAGTTTCATTAGGAAATTCAATGGATTCAACTTTTTTAAATTTCATACTTCTCTCTATTTGCCCTTTCATAATCATAGGCAATGTAGCTGTATCAAGTTTACCTGTTTTATCAATAAAAGTTCTGTTGTTATAATATTTTAAACACTCTCCAATCCATTCGTTTCCAACACTAACCCCAATAACAGCCGCTTCAATATTATTAGTCGTATCAAAGCCCATAAAATAGGGTAAATGTAACAAATCGTCAAACGAACGTAATACTTCTACGTCTGAATCAAGATAAATCCCGCCATAATGATATAAAGCGTAAAGCCTTATATAATCGGCAGCAAAAGCATATTTTTTTGTTTCATAAGCCTGTCTTACCCAGATATTGTTTTCAAGAGGAAATTTATTTTTATCCCACTTAATTAACTCATAATCAGGCATAAATTTTTTCCAGCTATTAATGCATTTTTCTATTTTACTTGGATAAGTATCATCACTTAACCAACAAAAATGAATAATTTTAGGTATCATGTGATTAAATATTTAGTATTTGAATATAATCAACTATCCTTTTATTCGCGTTACTATCTCTGTAAGAATTATAGGATTGTGCTATTTTATCATAAGCTACACTATTATCTGACGGTTCAAATGTACGTTTTACAATTGTTTCAATGTTAGTTCCTACCAAACGAACCGTTCCCGTTGATAGCGTTTCTGTTTTTTCTCTTGATATGAGTACAGACTTCCCTAATGACGGATATTCTTCTTGTACGCCTCCTGAATCTGAAATAATCAAATTGGATTTATTCATTAACTAAACAGTAACTACTCAGGCATTAAGGGACATATCCCTAAGACAGATTTCTCGCTAAAAACTGCTTGGACTTTTCGGCAGCGATTTTTATCTGCGGATGAATCTCTTGATAATTTATTTCTTGTATAACATCCAAATTTGTTGCATCATTAATCATACGTTGTTCCAATCCAAACAAATTCAATAAATCCCTCATTCGCGTGTTTATATTTTCAATCCGGTCAATTTCAAAAAACTGTTTTTCAAAAATCAATGAAAATGCAATCGCATGAAAAGAATTGGTAATAACATATTGTGCATTGTATATCAACGAAAGAAAAGTTTCCGGGCCCTCCAAATAAAAATTCCTGTTTACATATCTTATGTTTTTGTTGATCGTGAATATTTTATATCCTGTTTTTTTCGCTATTTTTTTTGCATGAAGTTTTATTAACGGATTGGAGTCAAAGTCATACACAAAAATGAATTTTTCAGCGATGGGTTGCACAAATTCGTCATGCCAGTGTGCTGCCGGTAACAAAAAAACAGGGTCCACCACCTGAATGGCATTTTCGATTCCTGTATTTTTTAATATCTCAACACCGGAAGTTTCTCTTACCGAAACCGCATCCAGCCGGCGGACTTTATCCCGCACAAATGTCTTTTGATTCTCATCTATTTCTTCGACGGCAAAACTGGCGGCGTAGGCTATTTTGAGTTTATCGCCGGGCACAAAATCCAAATAAAAAGAAGCATCTTTTCCATTTGGAAATAACGGATTCCAAATCTGGTCACTGCCGCAAATGTAGGCATCGGCATCCGGTAATTGCTGTTTTAATTCTTCATTACTTGTATATTTCAACCCGTTAGCCGGTATATATTTTTGAGAAAAAACATCAAATGCTTTTTTGCGTTTCAGTCCTTTTAAGCGCCCAGGCAATTTCGCTAACAGATATAATTGCCGTATCCCCAATTTATTATATGTCGGACTAATCGCTTTCAAATTAAAATGTCCGGATAAATAGTCCGGCTTATAATGAATGGCTTCAGCGGAATGTCCTTGCGATTTCAGGTATGCCAGTAAAGCATACTCTTGAAGCGAGGCTCCATAATTATATACTTCATGGCAGGTGATTGTTTTTATGCGCATAGATCACACAAGTTCAAGTAATTCATTTATTTGTTGCAGCGTTGCTTCTTTGCCGCTTTTTCTATCCGCCTTTTTTAGATTTCCGACAAGACGGTTGCGTAAATCTTCATCGTTTATCAACCGCTCGATTGATCGGGCAATAGCATCTTCATTCATTTCGCAGATCAGCCCTGTTTTCTCGTGCTCAAGTATGGCATAAGCTGAGGGAAAATTGGTTGTGACAATCGGTTTATTCAAACAGGACGCTTCGATTAAGGTTGTACCTAATCCTTCAAATAAAGAGGTTTGAACAAAAATGTCGCAAGCATTCATATATGGATAAGGATTATCCGTTGCTCCAAACAGAAAAAATACATGTTGAAGATGATATTGTGCAATTAAACGCTCCAGATTTTGTCTTTCCTGACCTTCGCCGATGATGACCCAATTGATTCGTATGTTTTTTTTGATTAGTTTATCGCACGCTTTTACGGCTAATGAAAATGCTTTCGGTGTGGCAAGTCGTCCCACGCTGACAATATTTATTACATCTTTCGTAAAGCGCTGCGGTATTTTTTCTTTCGCTTGTTTTTGCATAATTACATCATCCACGATATCCTTCACTACTCCCACATTTAATATTTTATTTATGCTACGCAGTTCTCCCTCGATAGAACATTTTACTTCTTCTGAAACAGCAATAATTTTAGAAAACCGGGAATATATGGGGAAATCAAAAAAAATCTTGTAGCCCGCTTTTTTATAGTCTGTATTTACCCATGCATATTTAATATTCGCGGTCGTATATTTTTCAACAAAATAAGTCGCGAACCCCTGGTTATAGGCAATCGCTATATCATATTTGTGCGGCAAGATGGCATATTTATTACCAAATACTTTCCAGAACAGATGTGCATGATGCAATTTCTTAAAGTTGAACATCCTGTATAATTTATACAGGATCCGTTCGAAAATAGTGATTCTGATCGGAGGTATCTCCAAAATACTTACATTTTCCGGCACATACTTTACAAAAATTCCATCTGGCTTCACGAGCATTAAATCAACGGTAAGTTGAGCATAGTCTAAATTATTAAGTAAAGTAACCAAGCTTTTTTCGGCTCCCCCCAATCCTAACGATTCTATAACAAAAAGTACTTTTTTCATACGGCAAGTTGTTTTGTGATTGCGCTATTTATGCATCCAATAAAAACGAACTGAATCATATAAATATATTATGATTATCCGTTTAATACCCTAAAATTTGGATTCGTTTTTACACAAGCAATCATCAATCGTTCAAAGCAGTCTTCCCCGAAATATCTTCGATTAAACTTATAACAGAATTCGTTCAAATATAATTGCAAATATTCAGGCTTAATATCATGAAAGGTGTTTATTATAAGTCGTTTGGCATTGCTTATAGCCACAT